>CAZLDP010000347.1:0-3715 GCA_964558145.1 uncultured Prolixibacteraceae bacterium
GGCCAAAGAGAGTGACGCAATCGACTTATGGAAGAAAACCATCATGCCGCGAGGTCTTTTCAAAAAGAATCCCAAAATGGTTAAGGAGAAAGATGAATGGGTTGTAAGGGATATCGTAATCAGCGATATTACCACCATGCCCTTGAATGTCTACACCCAGATTTCCACTTTCCCGGGGAACATTTTTGTCAAGATATTCCTGCAAAGTGAGGGTGGTTTTATCGGATCGGCAGGCTCGTCACCCTCCACTACCGAGGCCGCGAGGAAATACATCAGGGAATATGCGGTAAACGTTTACAAGCAAGCCGTTGAAAAAGAGCTGAAACAGGAAGAGAACAAGCAGAAATCGCTCGAGAATGAACTCAGCAAAATGGAACGGAAGAACAAAAGCTTCTATAAGAAGGTAACGGAAGCGCAGAAGAATGAAGTAGAAATGAAGGCAGAGGTAAGGCGGCAGGAGACCATATTAAAGAATACCCCGGAGATAATCCAGCAGGAAACTTCGGGGAAGCAGAAGCGGACTCCGCAGGAAGAGCTGGAGAAACAGATCAAATCGGGAGAAAAGGATATCCGGAAGGCTGAGAAAGCCCAGTCGAAGTTTAAGCGGAGAATCAGCAAAATTGAGCGGGAACAGAAAGCCAAATTAGATGAGATTGCTTCACAGAAAGAAAAGGTGAAGGAAGTCAGGACAAAGCTCAATAATATCCGTTAAATAAAAAAAGAGGTTCCGCGATTTGCAGAACCTCTTTTTTTATTCTACTTCCAGGGTTATAACCGATTTCGAGGGGAGTGTCACTTCGAGATGGCCGGAAGGGAGCAGTCGATACTGTTTAAACGGTACAGGTTTCACCAGGCCGGTTTGATCGAACGTATTCACTGAATTAAATGCCGGAGCGGTTAACAGGGTTGCCCCGTTTATTTTTTTGAAGCTGCCGCCGTTCATTTCCACCACCACGATCAGCTCCTTCCGGGGGTTTACGTTGCTGAGCGAAATGTGGATTTTTCCCTGGCTGTCGCGGGAGACGGTCTGACTGAGGGCCGGCACCGACTCATTTCCAAAGCTGTATTTTTCCGTGATCAGCGAAGCGCGCAGCAGGGTGGCATCCGCATGTGCCTTGTACATGTTGAAAACATGATAAGTAGGTGTCAAAACCATTTTATCCCCCCGGGTAAGGATCATGGCCTGCAGTACATTCACAGTCTGGGCAATATTGGCCATCCTGACCCTGTCGGCATTCTGGTTGAAGATATCAAGGGTGGTTGAAGCGATCAAAGCGTCGCGCAGGGAGTTTTGCTGGAACAGGAATCCGGGATTGGTACCCGGTTCCACATCGGTCCAGATTCCCCACTCATCCACATAAAGACCTATTCTGCGGCGCGGATCCCACTCGTCCATGATATTCCCGTGCCGCCTGATCAGTTCCTGCATACGCAGGCCCTTGCGGATCCCTGAGAAGTAGAGTTCTTCTCCAAAATCTGTCGCCGAAGTTTTATTGTTCCACCCTGGTCCTGCAATGGTGTAATAGTGAAGCGAAAGGGCATCCATATTTCTTCCGGCATTCTGCATAAGCACTTTGGTCCAATTGTAATCTTCACCGTTTGATCCGCACCCTACACGGATCATTTTATCGCGGGCATATTCCCATGCGTAACCCGAATATTGCCTGAGCAGGTTGGAATAAAACTCCGGGGTCATGTTACCCCCGCAGCCCCAACTCTCGTTCCCTATGCCAAGAAACCGGACATTCCAGGGTTTATCACGTCCGTTCAGGCGACGCAGGTTGGCCATCTCCACGTCGTCGTCAGAAATCATGTATTCGATCCAATCAACCATCTCCTCTACGCTGCCGCTCCCCACATTGGCAGAGATATAGGCATCACACCCCAGCATTTCACAAAGATTCAGAAATTCGTGGGTGCCGAAACTGTTGTCTTCGACGGTTCCTCCCCAGAATACATTTTTAATCTTAGGACGTTTTTCCAACGGGCCGATCCCGTCTTTCCAGTGATAGGTGTCGGCAAAGCAACCTCCCGGCCAGCGAAGCACAGGGATATCAAGCGCTTTCAATGCTTCCACCACATCTTTGCGATATCCGTTGATATGGGGAATCGGGGATCCGGTTCCCACCCAAATCCCGTCGTAAATACACCGGCCCAGGTGCTCGGCAAAGTGGCCGTAGATATACTTGCTGATTTTCGGACCATCCTGGGTTGCATCGATAGTAAGCCGGTTCTGGCCCATGGCCGGCAGGGAAAAAGCGGTGGCCAGACAAATGAGAAAAAACAGATGTTTCATATTGCTCCGAATAAAGGGTAATGGCAGATCAAGATACGATTTTCCCGAAAGAATTCCCAACGCGAGAACAATTTGTCAGGAATTGGAGTGACATGACCCAGGCAGATTGAGTCACATTCCCCAGTTTTCCCTGTCGAGACTCCGGTAGTGGATGGCTTCGGAAAGATGGTAACTCTCCACCTTTTCTGAACCTTCTAAGTCGGCAATGGTCCGCGACACCTTGAGAATTCGGTCATAAGCTCTGGCTGAAAGGCCCAGTTTATCCATGGCATTCTTCAGCAGTTCTCGGCCTGCCGGATCCAGGTCGACATACTGCCGGATCATCCGGGAGCTCATCTGGGCATTGCAATATACATCCGCAGAATCCTGGAAACGCGCGGCTTGTATCTGGCGGGCTTTGATCACCCGTTCGCGGATGAACTCACTTTTTTCGGAAGTCTCTTTTTCATCCAGTTTTCGGAACGGTACGGGAACCACCTCCAACTGGATGTCGATTCTGTCGAAGAGTGGTCCAGATATCCGGTTCACATATTTTTGAACCCTGCCGGGCCCGCAGACACACTCTTTGGAAGGATGGTTGTAATAGCCGCAAGGACAGGGATTCATGGAAGCCACCAACATAAAACTTGAGGGATATTCCACTGAAAAGCGGGCTCTGGAAATGGTAATCTTCCGGTCTTCGAGGGGCTGCCGCATCACTTCGAGCACCGTATGTTTGAACTCGGGGAGTTCATCCAGGAAGAGCACCCCGTTATGGGCCAATGAAATTTCGCCCGGCTGGGGGAACGTACCGCCACCGACCAGTGCAATATCAGAAATTGTATGGTGAGGACTGCGAAAGGGACGCTGGGTCATCAGGGAGGTATCTTTGTCGATCCGGCCGGCCACGGAGTGGATCTTGGTAGTTTCGAGGGCTTCCCTGAGGGTGAAGGGTGGAAGAATGGAAGGGATCCGCTTGGCAAGCATGGTTTTACCTGAACCCGGAGGGCCGATCAAAATAATGTTGTGGCTTCCCGCCGCGGCAATTTCCAGCGCCCGTTTCACGTTTTCCTGCCCTTTGACCTCAGAAAAATCGACATCGCTCTGGTTTACACGGGAGAAAAATTCAGCCCGCGTGTCGACAATGATCTGCTCAGGTTCACTTTCATCGTTAAAAAAACCGATAACCTCGTGGATATTCTCCACACCATAAATTTTCAGGTTGTCGACCACGGCGGCCTCCCGGGCATTCTGGCGGGGAAGAATCATTCCCTCAAATCCCTCCCGGCGGGCATTCACGGCCACAGGCAAGGCCCCTTTTGCCGGCTGGAGGGTACCGTCAAGCGACAACTCCCCCATCATCACATATTTATCCAGTTTATGGGTCCTGATCTGTTCCGAGGCGGCAAGTATCCCGATAGCCAGCGGCAGGTCAAAGGC
>CAZLDP010000348.1:0-3710 GCA_964558145.1 uncultured Prolixibacteraceae bacterium
CCATTCCAGGTGTTCTGTCCCCTGATATAAATGTTGGTGGCACACCAACATTTATATCAGGGGACAGAACACCTGGAATGGAGGTCAGCCGCTGATCCTGGTTGATGGCGTGGAAAGGAACATGAACAACATCGATGTGAATGAGGTGGCAAGCATATCCGTACTGAAAGATGCCTCTGCCACTGCGGTATTTGGGGTAAAAGGAGCCAACGGGGTCATCCTGATTACCACCAAGCGGGGTTCGGAGGGCAAAACCACCCTGAATTTTAACTACACCGCTACCGGGACCATGCTGTCCAAACAGCCGGAAAAGCTCGATTCCTATGCTGCCATGATGGCCAAAAATGAAAGTATCGAGCGGGAGGGAGTGCTGAATGAAACTTCCTGGGGCGCCTATGTACCCTACGAAATTGTGCAGCGTTACAAAAAACCGCAATCTGCCGAATATGCCGTGATCTACCCGAATGTTGACTGGGAAGATGCCATGTACAAAGACCTGGGATTGTCTCACCACCTTACTTTGAGCGCCCAGGGAGGAAGCAAGGCGGTGCAGTATTTTGGATCTTTGGCCTATTTGCACGAAGGTGACCTTTTTGAGCGGTACGACAATGGCAAAGGCTATTATCCGAATTACAACTATGACCGGTTTAATTTCAGGAGTAATATCGATGTGGCGCTTACGAGAAGTACCAAGCTGAAAATCAATTTGTCGGGGTATTACAGCCTGAAAAATACCAATTACAACAATGAGGGAAGCACAAGCCGTGCCGATGCTTGGATGTGGCGTGCCACCTATGGTCTGGCACCCAACCTTTTCATTCCGATGCACAAGGACGGACTGTGGGGTGCTTATGCTGCAGGGGGCAATAATACGGTAAACCCGCTGGCCATCGTGTATAACATTGGCATCAGGCAGACCCGTGCAACCCAGTTGAATTCCGACTTTGCCCTTGAACAGGATCTTGGTTTCATTACCAAAGGTTTATCGGCCAAAGCATCCCTTTTCTTTGATAACGAAATCCGCTCGGAGGGGGGTATTTATGACAATGCCAATTCAGCAAGACCTGCTGAGCCGGCCACCAATGTGGCTTTCAAGGAAATTTTTCCGCTTTTGTACGAAGGTCCTGACCAGGATCCCTCGGAATATACGGCTTATTTGCCCTTTAGTGACGAAGAGTACGATTGGGTGATCAGACCCTGGACGCTCAGGGAAGAGGACATAGCCAGTGGTCAGAACTGGAGCAGCGGCATCCCTGTCGTCCGTCGTCTGATGTACCAGACGCAGCTTAACTACGGCCGTAGTTTTGGGAGCCATACCGTGTCGGCTATGGGGGTTTTCAAAAGGGAAGAGTATGCACGGGGCAGTATGTTCAAGAACTACCGTGAAGACTGGGTTTTCCGTACAACCTACGATTACGATTCGAGATACCTTTTTGAAGTGAATGGGGCTTACAACGGATCGGAGCAGTTTGGTCCGGGATACCGCTTCGATTTCTTCCCCTCACTTGCGCTGGGATGGTTCGTCTCCAACGAAAAATTCTTCAAGGTGGATTGGATTAACCGTCTCAAATTGAGGTTTAGTATGGGTAAGGTCGGGGATGATAAGGTGAGTGGAGGCCGCTGGCTGTATGCCGACCAGTTTACCTATGGGGGCAGGGCAAGGCTCAATGAGAAGTCGGATGGGTACAGCCCCTACTATTTTTACAGGCAGTCAGTGGTAGGTAATCCTTATATTCAGTGGGAAAATGCGTTGAAAACCAATTACGGTCTTGAAATGGGTATATTGAGTAACATGCTGACTTTGAGCATCGATTATTTTACGGAAGACCGTACCGATATACTTCTTGCCGGTTGCAGCCGCATCATTCCTCCGTTCTTCGGGGCAACTCCGCCAAGTGCCAACCTTGGCCGGGTAGAATCAACGGGTTTTGAAGTGGAATTGGGTTTCAACAAAAAATTCGGCAAAGACTTTAGCCTGTGGTCTACACTGGCCATTACCCATAATGAAAACACCATCCTTGAAAGGGACGATGCTCCCCTTCAGTTTAAATACCTCATGCAAAAAGGTTTTCCTATCGGACAACAGCGAAGCTTGGTGAGGGCTGACATGTATAAAAGCTGGGATGAAGTATATGCCAGTATACCCACTGAAAACAATGACAAGGCAAAGCTTCCTGGATTCTATGACCTGCTTGATTTCAACGCCGACGGCATCATCAAAACATCAGAGGACACACCCCCTGTGGGTTATTCCCAAATTCCCCAGAATACAGCCAATTTCTCCCTGGGTTTCAAATACAAGAGTTTGAGTATGATGGTGCAGTTTTACGGGGTGAACAATGCCAACCGGTCGATTGCTTTCAATAATTTTTTAAATGATACCGACGTGCTGTTCGGCCATGTGAATGACTACTGGTCGCTCGACAATCCCGACGGCAAGTCGTTCCTCCCCCGTTGGAAAACCCAGGCGGAGAATATCGGGGATTATTATATGTACGACGCTTCTTCCCTCAGGTTAAGAACCGCAGAAATTGCCTATAACCTGAATGACTTGGCATGGGTGAAGAGCGCCGGTTTTTCCAATCTGCGGCTTTTCCTGAATGGGAATAACCTCTTTTTCTGGTCTGATCTGCCCGACGACAGAGAAAATACCTACTCTGGCGGAAGTGCCACCGAAGGAGCCTATCCGACCACCAAGCGGATAAACCTGGGAATTGAGTTAACTTTCTAATCCATACTACAATGAAAAAAATACAATATTATATGCGTTCAACCCTCCTGGTTGTGGTGTTGTGCCTGGCTTCCACCTCCTGCGAGGAATACCTCGACAAGGCGCCTGAGGCTGATATCACAGAAAAGGATGTTTATGGGAGCTTTCTCAGTTTTCAGGGATTCGTGGAACAGATGTACAACTGTATCATGGATCCCGACAAAGGGGGTGCCTGGAACAAATACCTTTTTGCAGATGAAACCCTTGGGCCTTCCCCCTATCAGTTCGACTACGGCAATTATTGGGGAAACGAAACCTATTTCTATGGTGTAAATGCCAGCCCCACCAGTACCAATCCGCGTGACCGCAGGGTGTGGGAATGGGCCTGGTACGCCATCCGTGTAGCCAATCTGGCCCTTGCCAAGATTGATGAAGAGGGATTGTTCGGGGGTACTGAAGAAGAGAAGAACCACATCAAGGGACAAGCGCTCTTTTTCAGGGGATGGTTTTATTTCGAAATTTGCCGCTATTGGGGAGGGATGCCTTATATCGACAGGGTGCTTGATCCGACTGAAAGCCTGGTCACGGAAGAGTTCACAAGGCTAAGCTTCCAGGAAACGGCCAAAAAGATGGCTGCCGATTTCAGGGCCGCCGCCAATCTGCTGCCGCTTCACTGGGATTTGTCAGAACCCGGCAAGGTCACTCTGGGTCATAACCGCGACCGCATCAACAAGTTCCATGCATTGGGATACCTGGGCAAAGCTTTGTTGTATGGGGCAAGTCCGATGATGAATGAAGAGGCTACAGGAAGCAACTCCTACAATGCTGAGATGTGTAAACAGGCGGCCGAAGCTTTTGGCGAACTGCTTAAACTGGCCGATGAGTCAAAAACTTACCAGTTGCAGAGCTGGGCTACCTGGACCGATAACTTCTACAAACTGAACTGGGTCCGTCCGGGAGGTACTGAATGTATCATGATGCCCATTGTCTATGACCGGGG
>CAZLDP010000349.1:0-3701 GCA_964558145.1 uncultured Prolixibacteraceae bacterium
GCCGCCCTTGCATTTCTTGTTGTACATTTGGCTTCACCTCACTTTCCGTATTAATTGAAGGATTTGAACCAGTAGGTTTTCTTATATCGTTAAAAGAGAAAAGCCCTGCCGTGATAATCGATGCAACAGTCTGAATGATATTATCTTTACTCCATGCATTTTCACCAACCGCAGCCCGTAGCCCGGTATTCACAATGGCATCTGTTGCCATTTGAGCAAGTGGTTGAATCCATCCTTTCGGAAGCACTACTTCAGGACCGGGCGATACCAACGAAGCCGCAATAATTATCCCAAGATTCTTAACAGCCTTTTCTCTTACCTTGGGATCACTCGAAAGAAGTTCTTCATTGTTTCGAGTTACAAAATCAGCTGCCGATGTCGCTGCCCTGGTAACTCCCTGAAACGCCCAAGTTCCCCATTTGCCGGCCTGTGCGAGCTTGGCAACCTTTGGGATAGATAGAAGTGCTTTCTGGACACCTGCGCCACCTGCGAAGGCAGGAACAATGCTTCCTGCAACAGCTCCTACAGTGGAAGCAATCGGGTGCTCCTGGAAACGGTATGGATCAACCGGACTTTTCGTAAATGTAAGTGCGTTAAGACCGGTCATCAATGCTGCTTCATGTGGACCTTCAAGAGTCGCAAGATTATGATACTTTTCTCCTATAAGAGGATCTGTTTGAATAGCAGTTGCATCACTGGATTCGGTCTGAAATTTTGCCGAATTAGGATCGAATTTAGCAGGCTCAGGAATAGATAAATCTGTTCCGTTCATTCTGTCAAAATTGATTTCTTGATTTGCAAGTTCTGGGATTTCAGTTTTAACCTGTTGTTTTTGCTCAGAATAAGGAATTCCATAAATAGCAGCTGCCAACTTGTCAAAATCTGCAGGGCCACTATCTAAACCGACATAACCAGAAATTTTTTCAATATAATCCCTGGTTTCTTCTGCATAATTTTTACCTGTATTTTTATTGATCCCTTTAAACTCATGAAGATGTTCCAACCATGAATCACCATATTTTGAAACCGCCTGATTTACACCGGATTCTCCACCATTGTAAGCTGCAAGAGCTTTTTTCTTATCTCCATTGTACTTCTTTAATAAATCAGATAAAAGCTTTACTCCTCCAGAAATATTCTGTTCCGGATCGTATTGATTAACACCTAATTCTTTTGCTGTTTCAGGCATCAACTGCATTAAACCATAAGCACCAACATTTGATTCTGCTTCCGGATTACCGCGCGATTCCTGCTGCATAACTCCAAGGACAAAATCAGGATCTACACCATATTGTAAAGATTCTCTTTCAACAATTGGTGACCATGCCTTTACTTTATCTGAAAGCATAAGCGACTTAACACCGGGAGCTCCACCTGCAGAATAATTTCCACTTTCAGGAGTACCAAAAACTTCAAGAGCTATCTGATCTAACTCATTCATTACCATTGCCTCGAAGGATTAAGACCTTTTAGACGTTTTAAACTGCTAAGTAAATCTGTTGCCGTTGCACCTCTTGCCGCAAACTTAACAAGTGCTTCCATTGTTTTTGGATGAGAAAGATTTAAGGCAATTATATTTCCTTCTCCATCACTGATTACTTCCTTAGATCTATCTGGACCAATTATCACATTGGTATCAAGAACCTTTTGAGCAGTACTTTGAGCAGCCTGGTAATCCATACCGTTAACTTCAAGATTATGAGCAAAAAGCTGTGTAGCTGCTTCATACAGTTTGTTGTTATACTCGTTTTGATCAAACGGAATAGGATTTTTCATATCATCTTTACCGCTTCGTAACCTGGCTAATTGAGCCTCAACATCTTTATACTGGATCCATGATGCAGTGGGCCTGTCTCTCTGACCACTACCAGAGCCCCCACCTTTTCCTGGAGCAAATTCTTTAGGATAATTCCTTGTGCTAACAGAAAAACGAGAAGGGTCATTGTACAGTTCGCTGTAATTCAAATCAGTAGTCTCTTTCCCATCTTCAGAAATAGAAGCTTCTCCACGCGCTGCAGCAATTCGATCAAATATCTTTTCATTCTTCAACCTTTCAAGTTCAGCTTGTCGCTTCTTATCTTCTCTTCTCTCTTTTGACTCCTCAAGTTTCAACTGCATAATCTGTTCTGAAAATTTCTGAGGAGAAATCTCTTTATTCCTGAGAGCTTCGACAAGGAAGGGCTTTATATCCGAAAGAAGACCATCGGCATTTATCGGTTTGCTTTCAGGAGCAACATTCAATTTACCTGAAGACCAGTCTATCCCGGTTCCGGCCATAGGATCAACTTGACTCGATGCACCCACAGTCATTTGTTGACCTTCGCTGTTAGTCACAACATTATTAGGATCAAGTTCTGAAGGTGGAACAGTATTGATTCTGTTGTTGCTATTCAAATCAATCTGTCCTATAGGATCATTTTGATTTAACAATGACTGCCTTTGTAATTCGGTCTGAACATTCTGATTCTGACTCATTCCCATAGAATTAAAAATATCTGCTGTAAGCCTCTTGCCTTGCCCTGAAACATAAGGGGCCAGTGCATTCCCAAGCATTTCAGTATACTGCTCTTTGGTAATATTCTCGTCAGAAAAATTTGGTAGCTTTACAGTCATTGGATCGACACCTATTTTACGCAATCCTTCCATTGCGGTATCGTAAAGGTCCTGCTTAAAAGAAAGATTGTCTCTTGTTTGTATATCCTGCTTTATTGCTGCCGGTAAAGTCTGAAATAACTGTGCAATTTGTGATGCACCCTGCATGATATAATCACCCGGGCGAAACTGAGAACGTGCTGCCATAGGATCAACGTAATTCATTGTTACTTACCACCCCATCTTTGACGCACCATATTTTTAAGTGCTACATTGCTGTTTATTGTAGAAAGCATTTTATTGAACTGGTTCTGATACAATAAAGCATTGTTCATCTTCTGATTTTCACCGAATCCCTGCTCATTCAAATTCATTGACCTCATAGAAAGAAGATTGTTGAACCGGTTCTGCTGATCTTCTTTTTCTGCAATCTTGGCATTCCATGCATCTGCCGCTGCACCTGCTTTGTTTGCCTGTGCTGCATTGGCTCCCGCTGCCGCCCCGGTTCCTGCTAATCCTATCAATGAACTTATCACTGTTGCTGCTGCTTCTGTTAACATGATATTTCACCTTTATTTTCATATAAATGTAATCTTTGTTACCCGTTATAAACCAATAGCCTTGTTTACAAATTATTAGATTTAATAACAATGCTTGGCCCACCATCTAATGGGGTTGCTGTAAACGATTGCACTACAACTTTACCTGTGTGTCCATCACCACTTAAACGCATTTGATTATCTGTAATATCTGATGTCCTCATGTATACAACACCATTGTATTTGAAAGGAACATTTTTTTCGGGAGGATTAATAAACCTGTAGCCATCATTCCTTGCATCTTCAGGATTTTCATACCTTGCATAAGGAGACCAAGCAACAGCCTTTTCTTTTGCTACTGCCAACCGTTCAGGATTGTTCCTTATTAGAGCAACAGTGTACACACCAGAAAAAATTTCGTCCTGTAATTTCTGAGTATCTTCTGTTTTTGCATTTTCAGTCTTAGAAGTCTCAATTGAAGCCATAATATAGTTACCATCTTTATCACGCGTAACGCCACCGGTAAGAGACATTTTATTAAGCCAAACCAGAGCATCGTATTCTTCTTGG
>CAZLDP010000350.1:0-3701 GCA_964558145.1 uncultured Prolixibacteraceae bacterium
GAGCTATTGAATTCTGGTGAGCATATCCTGCGCAGGCTTCGTGAGGGGAAATATCCGACATAGTTTGAGATAAAAAATAAGTGAGGTTTATTAGGATCAAATAGATAGTTTTGTGCATTAAGAATTCTGATATTTTGTGTTAAACGAGCAATCTTTAGATACTGAACTTGTGGAGTATCTCAGGCAGGATTATATTGAAGCTTATGATCTGATTTTTAAGAGATACGGTGTGAAACTTTTCAGTTTTGCCATGAAATATCTGAAATCCCGTGAGGAAAGTGAAGAGCTGGTGCAGGAGGTTTTCCTGAAAATCTGGGAAAACAGGAAGAATCTGAAAAAGGAATATTCCTTTAAATCCTACCTGTTTACCTTATCTTACCATCAACTTTGCAGGTTTTTCAGAAAGAGGAATTACCGCCTGAAGCTTGAAAAAGAGTTATCAGTCTTGTCTCCCGGTTCTTATTCTATGGATGACCGCTTAGATTACCAATCTATTTTGGAACAGGTTGACCTGCTGATAGACAAACTACCTCCCCGGCAGAAAGCCATTTTTGTAAAAAGCAGAAAGGAGGGAAAAACCAGTCGTGAAATTGCCCGGGAAATGAACCTGGTTCCCGGAACGGTTGATAACCAGATCTCCGACGCCCTGAAATTCATCCGTAAAAACCTGGGAAACAACTTGGCACATATGCTGTTTATTACCTTTTTTCTTCAGTGAAATTACTTCAGTACCGTTTCTTAAAAAAAATCACATTTTTCAATGAGATTTACCCTTCCCATGGCTATTACTGATGAAGGGAAAAGAGATGTTTTATAGTTTAGTTTTGTCAGATTGAAAATCCCCTTTTCCCAAAGGGGATTTTTTAAACCAATGAAACCTAAAACTCTGATTTATACCTTATTAGCAGTAGTTATTAGTACATGTTCAAACAATCCGAAAAAGAACTTATTGATCGTTATATCAAAGGAGTTACAAATCCTGAGGAAGATCAGTACATTGATTCCCTTTTCTCTGACAATGAAGAGATAAAGGAATTTGAAGAATTCATACGATCTGATTGGGAAAGAGATCTGGAAATCAGTCCATCCGGGAACCAGGACCTTTCTTATCTTCTTGACCGCATACATCATCAGGTACATATCAGGGAAAAACGGAGGGAACGAGGTTTTACCCGAAGGTTTTACCGGTGGTATTCGATGGCAGCCGCCATATTGCTGATTCCCTTGTTACTGGCTGGAGGTTTCTGGTTCTTCACCCGGGAAACCGGCAAGGAATCCACCTTAAACGAGCATCTTACAGCCACTTTATATGCTCCTTTGGGGTCAAGACTCAAATTTGACCTGCCTGATGGCACACAGGGGTGGCTGAATAGCGAGTCCTCCCTTGAATATAATCTTCCATTTTCTCAAAACAGGAAAGTGGTACTTTCCGGGGAAGGTTTTTTTGATGTATTCCCCGATGAGCGCTATCCGTTTGAGATTGCAGCCGGTAAAGCGGGAATAAAGGTCTTGGGAACAAAATTCAATGTAAGTGCATATCCATCCGAAAATTATGTGGAAGTTGTGATTGAAAAGGGGAAGGTAGAATTTTACTGTTCCGAACTATCATCTCCAGTGGTTATGAAACCTGCCAACAGGTTGGTGTATAACCGTGAGAAAATCGTGATGAGTGTTACCGATGCTTCCAAATATAGCGGATGGACTGAAGGAAAACTTATTTTCAGGGGAGACCCCATGTCGGAGGTGGCGCGCCGTATCGAACGGTGGTACAACGTAAAGGTAGAGGTGGCAGACAAGGAACTGGAAGGATATGTATTCAGGGGTACCTTTCAGGACGATTCCCTGGAAGAGGTACTCCGGCTGTTAAGTCTCACCTCCCCTATTCGTTACCGGATTATTGACCGAAAAATGCTTGATAATAATGACTTTGAGAAGAAGAAGGTGCTCTTATACCTTAAAAAATGAAACTTGACAATAACCTAAAAAACCAATGAAATGAAATCACGAGACCGTCCCCTACTAACAAAAAAAGGGAACCACTGTAATGGTTTCCCAAAAAAAGCTTTTGATTTTTTTACTTTTAACCTTATAATTATATGAAAAAAACAGGAATTTTTAATGGATGGGACTTCCATTATTTAAAAAAAATATTCAGGATCATGAGAATTGTCGTTTTCCTCGTGTTGACTGCTGTTTTTCAGTCGTTTGCGTATCAATCCTATTCGCAGAAGACAAAATTGTCGCTTGATCTCTCCGGCGCAAGACTGGTAGATGTTCTGGATGAAATTGAGAATAAGACTGAATTTTTCTTTCTCTTCAATGAAAAGCTTGTGGAAACCAACCGCAAGGTGAACATTTCCGTGAAAAACTGCAAAATCGAAGAGATTCTTGGAGAGTTGTTTGCCGGTACGGATGTGGTGTATACCATCACCGACCGAAAAATTATCCTTGCTCCTGCCTTTCTGATAGGAAGTGAAGGTGAGAGTCAACAGCAACATCAAGTTTCCGGGAAAGTCACGGATAAATCCGGTACCCCGCTGCCTGGTGTATCGGTAGCCATAAAGGGCACCTCACAGGGTACAATCACCGATGCAAGTGGAAATTACAGCCTGGGCAATGTAGCTGACAATGCCGTGCTGGTGTTTTCTTTTGTGGGGATGAAGCTACAGGAAATTGCAGTAAATGGGAAAAGTACCCTCAACGTTTCCCTGGTTGAAGAGACCATCGGCATAGAGGAAGTCGTTGCCGTGGGATATGGCACCATGAAAAAGGCGGACGTTACCGGTTCTGTCGCTTCTATTTCGTCAAAAGCTTTCTTGAGTCAACCGGCCAGTTCCGTAAACTCAATACTTTCAGGTAAGGCGCCTGGCGTGACTGTGAGAAGAAGCAACGGTGCTCCCGGCCAGGGTTCAACTATCCGTATCCGTGGTGCAAACTCCTTGTTAGGAAGCAATGATCCTTTGATCGTTGTGGACGGCAATTATGGCAGCATTCCCAATATGTATGATATTGAATCAATTGAAATTCTGAAAGATGCTTCAGCAACGGCCATCTACGGGTCGCGTGGTGCAAACGGCGTTATTCTGGTGAAAACGAAACGCGGCACTCAGGAAAAACCGAGTGTACAGCTCTATTCCGATTTCTCATTTGACAACATAGCTCACCGTTACGATTTAATGGCCCCTTACGAGTTCGCCGAATTTAGCAACCGTACCGGAGTATATCCTTTTACGGATGAACAACTGGCTACAATCAAAGCAAACGGTGGAACCAACTGGCAGGATGTAATTATGCAAACTGGTCTTTCCCAGAATTATAAAGCTGTATTGACCGGAGGTTCCAAAGCCATAAAGTATTATATTTCTCCGAATTACAACAAGTCAACCGGTACGATCAATAATACCGAAGCAAGTGGTTACGGGTTAGGCACCAAGGTGGACATGGATTTGAGCGACCACATTACTATTCAAATAGAGTCGAGCATTGGGCACGGCGATAACCTGAATCCCAGGTTGGCGCAAGGCGGCAGTAAAACATCCATTCCTTTGTGCGGAGCAATAATATGGTCACCTACAGAATCGATTTATAATGAGGATGGTACATATCGTCGGTTGGGTATCGGGACAGGTTCACTTTTGAATCCCCTGTTAATGACTGATGTTGAAAGCACAAATTACAGCAACTCCGGGAGTGGTGTCGGA
>CAZLDP010000351.1:0-3699 GCA_964558145.1 uncultured Prolixibacteraceae bacterium
GGTTTCAAACAGCTCATTGTCGTGGCGTGCATAAATCTCTGCAATCTCCTCGGGCTGGATGTCGAAAACGCTCTTCCCCATCAGTTGCTCCCGTGTGATCCCGATGAGCTTCTCATGCGCTGTGTTACAAGTCTGGTAAATTCCGTTCCTGTCGCGGTAAAAAATGGGGAGAGGCAACGCATCAATGATCCGCTGGTAGAGGCTGGGATCATCGACCAGCGAACTTTGCACCGGTTTTTCCTCGTAAATCATCTGATTTCATTTTTGTCGAAAATTAATCATTCGCAATGCCATTTTCAACCATTTTCAGATATTATAAAGCATATTTATTTATCGTAAAAACCCGAGATGAAATGTATCTTTGCCGTACTGAGTTTTTACTATTGTTGTTCCCAAAAGGAAGCCGGAAAGAGATAATTATGAAGATATCCACAGTAATTGAATTGACGGAAGCGAGCCTGGTTTGTGGGACGGAGCAGCTTGACCATTTGGTTGAGCGGGGTTTCAGTTCCGACCTGATGAGTGATGTGCTGACCCTTGATACGGAAAATCTGCTTTTAATCACCGGATTGGCCAACATCCAGACCATCAGGACGGCCGAAATGGCCGATATTCATTATATCCTTTTTGTGCGGAACAAGAAGACGACTGCCGAAATGGCGGAGCTTGCCCGGGAGAACAACATGGTTCTTCTGGAAACACCCTTTTCACTTTTTAAAACCAGTGGCATTTTGTACAATCATGGATTGAAACCGGTATATTGATACGGGATGGTCATTGAGCAACAATATCATGTAAAGGGAGGTGATTTCTCCCATGCGGGTGATGCTTCCAGCGGAGTGAAGAAGCTGTTGAAGCAACTTGATGTCGATCCCCGGAGGATAAAGAACATTGTGATCGCACTGTATGAGGGGGAGGTCAATATTGTAGCGCATGCCTGGGAGGGGGAAATCCGCGTAGCGATTTTTCATGACCACATTGAGATGATATTGGCCGACAAAGGTCCTGGTATTGCAGACATCGATCAGGCAATGACCGAAGGGTATTCCACCGCCTCGAAAGAGGTGCGCGAGATGGGCTTCGGGGCTGGAATGGGGTTGTCAAACATGAAGCGCAATACGGATCAGATGACAATCACGAGTACGGTAGGCGAGGGGACTACTGTCAAAATGGTGAATTATTTTTAATGAACAGATCCAAAAAATACCATGCCATCAGGGTCAATTCCGAAAAATGTATCGGATGCACCCACTGTATGCAGGTCTGCCCAACCGAAGCCATAAGGGTGAAGGATGGGTTGGCGGTGATTGCTGATGAACGGTGTGTCGATTGTGGCAATTGCATGAGAGTCTGTCCGGTCGATGCTTTCATTATTGTACAGGACGACTTATCCCTGATGCAGCAGTTTACTTACAAGGTGGCGCTGTTCCCTTCGGTGATGATCGGACAGTTCCCCGACAAAGTGACCGATGACCAGGTATACGGGGCCCTTCTGGAGCTGGGTTTCACCCATATTTTTGAGGTGGAACAACCCATTCAGTGGCTTGTGGAAGCCTATCGCGAATACATGGCCGGGAACAGACACAATTTTCCGCTGATTTCCTCTTTTTGTCCCTCGATCGTCAGGTTGATCCAAATCCGATATCCCTCACTGATCGACAACATTGTAATGGTGAAGGCGCCCCATGATCTGGCCGCCCATTATTCAATCGAGCGGCTGAAAGCATTGGGCGCCAGGGAAGAGGAGATCGGTGTATTCTATATCACACCCTGTTCGGCAAAGATTGCTGCTGTGAAACGTCCTCTGGGGGAAAAGAAGAGCATCGTGAACGGGATTATCAACATGAACGAGCTATACAACCGGGTGATGAAAGTTATCGCCGGGAAACCGGCCGTATCCTCACCCGGGTTCAGGGAATACCTTACCCGGGAAGGAATTCTTTGGCCCCTGTCTCGCGGGGAAGCCCGGCTTTTCAAACACAAATCGATGGCCATTGACGGAATCCACAACGTAGTGAAAATCCTCGAAAAGCTGGAGACCGGTAACATCCCGGAAATCGAATTTTTTGAATTGCGGTCGTGTGACCAGGGGTGTGCAGGGGGAATCCTGCTTTCCGGAGACCGGTTTTTGACCGTGGAAAGGCTGGAACGAAGGGCCAGGAGTTATCCCCACATGGCAGAACACAATCCGTCGGGTCCCGGTAAAGCAGAAGTGATGTCCTGGTTGACTGTCGATCCCTTTGCGCCCGATCCGGTATTCCGCCTCGATGAGGATCGTGCCCGGGCGTTGGAAAAAATGGCCAAGGTGGAGAAAATATTATGCCAGTTACCTGCCATCGACTGTGGGGCTTGCGGAGCTCCCAACTGCCATGCCCTGGCTGAGGATATGGTGACTGGCAAGGCAAAGATGAGCGATTGTCTGTTTTTGTTGGCCCGCTGGAAAGAAGAGGGGCTGATCACGCAGCGACGCGCTTTCAATAACTTGGAGAAAATTTGGGGAAAAGGACGATTTAAGGCTGATTGTAAAAAAAGAGGAGCGCGAAATGAAGGTTTCTGAATTGGTAAAAGAGTTGAACCTGAAGGTTTATTCAGGTGAAAGTGGACTTGAAAATGAGGTGAAAGGGGGATATGTATCGGATCTCCTCAGCGATGTAATGGGTTTCTCCCGGGAGGGGGATGTATGGATCACGCTGCAGACACACCAGAATGTGATGGCCGTAGCTTCTTTGCGGGACCTGGCTGCTGTGATCCTGGTCAAGGGATTCTCCCCAGAACCGGAGACGATCCGCCACAGCAATGAAGAAGAAATCCCTGTTCTGGGAACCGACCTCTCCACCTTCGAGGTGGCCGGCAGGATCTTCCAGATGCTGAGCAAACAAAGTTGAGAGCATTTTTAAGCCTTATTTCTTTTATGAAAGGACCGGTTTTCAGGTTGAAACCATGATAATTGTCGAAGCCTCATTTAAGATTTAAGCCTCAAGATTTCAGACTTTAATGATAAAAGTAAAAGCCGATCTTCATATTCACACGGTGCTTTCACCTTGCGGAGATCTTGACATGAGTCCGCGGGTGATTGTGGAACGTGCTTTGGAGGAGAAGTTGGCCATTATCGGGATTACCGACCACAATTCGCTGAAACAGGTGGAGGTGATCGAAAAGCTTGCCGGGGAACAGGGTGTTTTTGTGTTGGGCGGAGTGGAAATTACCACCCGCGAAGAGGTCCATTGCCTGGCTTTTTTCCGTGACAGGGATGTGCGAATTCAATTTCAGGATTTTATCGATGCACACCTCCCGGAGATCGCCAATGTGGATGGTGCCTTCGGATACCAGGTGGTGGTTGACGCGGAGGACAAAATCCTGGAAATGGAGGAGAGATTGCTGGTTACCGCACTTCGCAAAAGCATCGAGGAGGTGGAGCGGGAGGTGCACCGGCTGGGGGGAATCTTCATTCCTGCCCATATCTACCGCTCGGTTAATTCCATTTTATGCCAGTTGGGATTTCTTCCTCCCCGTTTGAAGTTTGAAGCTTTGGAGACAACATGTTTTATAACAGAAAATGAGGTGCGCAATCGCTTTCGCCTGGATGAAAAATTAACTTTGATTCAGGACTCTGATGCCCATTATCCAGCCGATATCGGCAGGGGTTATACGATATTTACACTTGAATCATGTACTTTTGAGGGGGTGGTTTTAGCGTTG
>CAZLDP010000352.1:0-3698 GCA_964558145.1 uncultured Prolixibacteraceae bacterium
ATACTGATAAGAACTCCAGTAACGAATCAAATCCACGAATCTCGGTAAGCCTGAAAATACGTTCTACCAGATTTGCCGTTGTATCCTGCGAAAACAAAACGCCCATTCGCGATCGGTCGAGCAACTCACGAATAGGAATCGTCAATTTTCGCGATAAAGCTTTCTCGCTAAGAAAATCAGTATGAAACTGAATCGTGACCACCTGCACTCCTACTTCGTTGCCCGTCCATGCATGGGGTGTATTTGGACCGATTAACACCAGATCGGGATGCTGATATTCTTTAATTGAATCGCCAATGATCCGTTTCCCTTTCGAGTGCAAGACCATGTTTAATTCGTATTCCGGATGGTAATGCACCGGAAAATCGAATTTGGCGTTTCGGTGATTCAATACGATAAAAAAGTCATCGTCTGACAGTGGCGTTATTTCCCGAACGATTCGTTTATTCATATTATTAACTGAATCGATAAATTTCATATCGTAATCATATCACAAATTTAAACAATTATATTCATAATTGTATCAGTAATGTGGAGAAAAATTGGGATCTGGGTAACAGCACCCCAAAGGGTATGTACTGTGGTCCCTCCTTTTGCCTGGCAAAAGCCTTCTCACCAGAAAAGACTCAAAAACAGATCAATCATTTTGGAAACGAAAGCGTAGAAGCGACCAGGTTGTTCAAACTCCTTGGTAATTCCCTTTATCCACTTCAGATGTGAAAAGAGTGGATTCAAATCGTGGACATACCCCTTTAAATACACCTTGCATAGATCAAATTATTATGACTATAAATATTATGGTAAGTGGGAAATAATGCAATATAATTTCATAATAATACAGGTAATTAACTTTAAAGGCAAATTTTGTTTATAATGATATCATTAGTTTTGCTTCCATAAAGTTTAACTAAACATTCTATGCCAATGAAAAAGAAGAAATGGTTATTTCGATTGACTTTACTTGCAATCATGTTTAACCTTGCGATATGGTCTTCATTCGCACAATCCTTTAAAGTTCATGGGACCGTGGCCAGCAAACAGGGAGAATCAATCCCGGGGGTCAGTATTGTTGAAAAAGGAACAATGAACGGTACAATTACAAATGTCTCTGGTGAATATCAGATTGAATTAACTACCCAAGATCCTGTTTTGGTTTTTTCTTTCGTAGGTTATAAATCTACCGAAATTAAGGTAAATGGAAAATCACTTTTAGATGTCACGTTGGAAGAGGAAGTTCATGGCCTCGACGAAGTTGTTGTCGTTGGGTATGGAACCGTTAAAAAAAGTGACCTTACCGGATCGGTGAGTACAGTAAAAGTTGAAGCGCTGAATAATACACCGGCAAACTCAATCGACGGACTTCTGCAAGGTCGTTCGGCTGGTTTGCAGGTTATTAATTCATCCCAGGATCCGGGAGCCAGTTCAACGGTTCGCATTCGCGGGGGTAGTTCTCTTCGCGGATCAAATTCTCCGTTGGTGGTGGTTGACGGCTTCCCGCTTGGCGAAGCTGGTAACCTGAAACAAATTAACCCGGCAGATATTGTTTCTGTTGAGGTGTTGAAAGACGCTTCTGCTTCGGCAATCTACGGATCACGTGGGGCCAACGGGGTAATCATGATTACTACCAATAAAGCCAAAGAAGGCACTACCACGGTTAATATCCGGCAACAAACAACCTTATCTCAATTTTCATCGAAATTATCGCTTTGGAATAATCCGATATTAATGGCACAATTAAATAACGAAGATCGGGTTAATGCCAAGCTTCCTCCACTTTTTATTGGTGCAACCAACTCCAACGGTGTTTATTATCCATCAATTGAAGAATTACAGAATGGAACCTGGCCTCATTTTACTCATTGGGATGAAATTGTATTCCGCGATGCTCCGACTTCAAACAATACTACCCTCTCAATCAATAGTGCCAACCAGAAAACTTCATTCAATCTGAGCGTAAACTATTTTGACGAACAAGGTGTTTACATTGAAGATGATTATCAGAAAGGAATCATCAAATTGGCTGTCGACCATAAAGTGTTGGATAACTTAACAATTCGCACGTCTAATTTATTTTCGAAAAACTATCGAAACAACAATGGTGGGCTTGCTTACTACCGAAATCCCCTCTGGCCGGTCTATAATGCCGATGGCTCTTACTTCTTGGCAGGCAAGAATGACTACTCTCATCCGCTTGCTCTTACTGAGCATGTTACAAACAAAGGCAATGGACTGGATTATATCTCTTCGTGGATGGTTGATTTCCAAATTCTGGATTACCTGAACCTGAAATCGCAGGTAAACTACAAATACGGAAGTTCTATTTCGGATGCATATTATCCGAAAGTTTATACTGAAACCGGTGATTTTAATAATGGTGCTGCTGTGCTGAGTAATTGGATGGGACAAAATGTTGTGTCGGAAACCTATCTGACTTTTGAAAAGACATTTTCCGATTTGCATAAAATTAATGCTATGCTTGGCCATTCGTATGAATACAGCATGAGTAGGGGATCGACCCTGAATTCGTACGATTTTGTAAACGAAGCAACTGGAAATGAAAATATGTCGTCAGGCGATCCGGAAAAAAACAGACACTCGAACAGCTATTCTTCTACTAAGTTGCTTTCGTTCATGGGACGTATTAATTATTCGCTTAACAATACTTACCTGTTTACGGCAACCATGCGTGTTGATGGGTCATCCAAGTTTGGAGCCAACAATAAATTGGCCTATTTCCCATCAGGAGCAATAAGCTGGAAAGCACATAACGAAGAATTCATCAAGTCGTTGGGAATCTTCGACGAATTGAAAGTGCGTTTAAGTTATGGTATTTCAGGGAATCAGGGCATTTCGCCATACCAGACACTCAGCCGCTACGGCGTGGAGCAATATTACGACAACGGAAAATGGAACACTGCTATCGGGCCGGGCTACATTGTAGGATACGAAGGCGACAGCTATCGTTTTAAAATCTGGGGGGGAATTCCTAATGTCGATTTAAGATGGGAAACCACAGCTCAAAGCAATTTGGGACTTGACATGGCCTTCTTTGAACGTCGGATACGAACGACCTTTGACTACTACGTAAAAAATACTTCTGACCTGCTTCGCGAGCGCATCCTGTCTCTTTCTTCGGGCTACAACCGCATGTGGGTAAACGATGGAGAAATTCAAAATAAAGGATTTGAATTCTCAGTTGATGGAGATATTATCCGCAAAAAAGATCTCAACTTTTCAGCCTCCTTTATTTTCTCTAAGAATAAAAACGAGGTGAAAAGCCTTGGAGATGCCATCACGTCCGGATTGAATACAGATTACATTACCGGAATGAAATACGAATTCTGGGGCTCATCGCTTTCAACATTCCGCCAGAACCCGAATCTTTTGGCAATTGGCCAGCCGGTCAATGTTTTCTATGGCTACAAAGTGGACGGAATTATTCAATCGGAAGAAGAAGGATTGGCCGCAGGCCTTACAGGAGCCTTAGCTAAACCAGGCGAATTTAAATATATCGATCTGAGTGGAGACGGAGCTTTCAGCGACAAAGACCGCACGATCATTGGTGATCCGAATCCGGATTTTACAGCCAGTTTGTCGCTGAACACTGAATACAAAAACTTCGATTTACAAGTGTTTTTCAATGGCGTTTTCGGCAACGATATTCTTCATCAAAATATGTGGGGAGGCCAGGCAAATAC
>CAZLDP010000353.1:0-3679 GCA_964558145.1 uncultured Prolixibacteraceae bacterium
CATAAAACCTTTAGAAATCACCCGGTAATCTTTTCCCTGAGGCAGGATAACCTGCCCCCCGTCCGTGGAAGCATCGTTGTCCGTGATCGTCTCCCTGGGCTGCCAGTCCCGCTCAACAGGCAGCAAAACCGTTGCCCCGCTCTTCTCCAGCATGGGAACCAGAAAAGGGATGACATAGCTTTTGGTGTAAATATCCTCTACCGTCCCGAAAATTCTTGCCCGTTGCCACTCCCAACGGTCGAGCTTCGACTCGTAATACCAACCATGGCTGCTCCACAGGGCAAGGTTGTTGAGATACAAGCCGGAACGTGGAGGTTTTTCTCCCCACCTGCGGACCAGTGGGATGCGAGCAAGCGATCCACCGGGATTCTGCCGGGCTGAATCACAAAGAAAGCTGTTTCTGAAATAGTTGGGTACCAGCTCCTCCACCCTCCGGTTACCGGCAAACATTTCCAACGCATAATCCCTATACTTCCTTCCCAGAAGCTCCCTGACCGACTGACTGATCCGGGCAAGATGCTCCTCCCTGACCGGAAGATGAGAAAGCGCCGGGGTGAAGAAAACCTCCAACCGTTTTGAATCCGTATGGAGTGAGACAGAATCAGGCGAAAACCTGCCGGTATGTCTCCACTCCGGAAAGGGAGAGACCCATTTATCCAGTTTCTTAAAAATCTTTTGTTCCGGGGCTTTGAATGCCGGAACTCCGGCATCCCCAATTAACGGAGATAAAATAAATAAGAAAGCAAAATGGATACTGATCGCACAGCGCATCAAGTACTTAATTGCCGGAAAAAGGATTATTTTACTGTTGTTTTCCATGTTACTAATTTACATCTTTTCTGATTTTTTATGTTATTTGCCTGTCCGATAACTATTCGACCAGAAGATTTGTCAACCTGGCCCCCACATAATTTCGAAAAACAGCATAACACAAAAAATTAAAGATAAAAATGTAGTTTTGACATTGTATCGAAAGAGGAAGAATTATGAAAATTGTGGTATTGGACGGCTTTACCCTCAACCCCGGGGATCTCTCCTGGGAGGGATTGTCACAATTGGGAGAGTTGACCGTATATGACCGGACACTTCCGGAGGAGAGAGTGGTACGTGCCGCGGGGGCAGAAGTCATTTTAACCAACAAGGTACTCCTCACACGGGAGGTACTGGCTCAACTTCCCGCGTTGCGTTATATCGGGGTACTGGCCACGGGCTACAACGTGGTGGATGTCGGCGCCGCTGTAGAAAGTGGGATTACCGTGACCCACATCCCCGCCTACAGTACTCCCTCGGTTGCTCAACTGGTTTTTGCCCATATCCTGAATTTCACCAACCGGGTGGAGCTGCATGCCACTGATGTGCGCCACGGCAATTGGACCACTCATCCCGACTTCAGTTACCAGCGTACTCCCCAGACCGAAATCGCCGGAAAGACCCTGGGCATCATCGGATTCGGCCAGATCGGGCACAGCGTAGGCAGGTTGGGGCATGGTTTTGGGATGAGGATCCTTTTTCACAACAGGAGTGTCAAGAAAGATGCTCCGGCTTGGGCTACCCAGGTTTCCCTGGAACAGCTCACCCGCGTCAGCGATTTCATCAGCATCAATTGTCCGCTGACTCCCGGCAATAAGGAATTTGTGAACCGGGAATTTCTATCCCGCATGAAGCCTTCGGCCTTCCTCATCAACACGGGCAGGGGCCCCCTGATTCACGAAAACGACCTGGCGGATGCCCTCAACATGGGAGTCATTGCAGGAGCCGGATTGGATGTTTTATCCGTAGAACCCCCTCAACCCGGAAATCCCCTTCTGACAGCCCGGAATTGTTTCATCACCCCTCACATGGCATGGGCTACCCTGGAAGCAAGAACCCGGCTCATGGATATCGCCGTTCATAATCTCCCGTGTTATCTTGACGGAAATCCCTGCCATGTGGTCGGCAACCCCACCTAAATTCCGACAGCCTATCCCCCGGTCAGTCTACTACTGAACTGGAATGGCCTTTAGTAAATGCGTGTTCAGTATATTATTTAAGGTATCGCGTTGCATCACCTTTAACTCCGACCTGTTGGCGCTGATATCCAGCGCCGTGTTGTGCGCATTGATGATAATAGGGAAATCATGGAGCGCAGGATCTGGTTCGATGTAATTGTACCGGTGCGTATGCCCGCAGATCATGGCGGTAATCCCCTTGTTCTTCAGAACGGGAAGAATTTTATTTTTCAGGTCATTGGGTCCATGCCAGTCGGAACCGACAGGAGGAATATGCACCACCACGATTTTCAGGGGCGCTGTCTTAAACGCATCATCCGACAGCGCTTTGACCAGCCAATCGCGCTGTTCCGAACGATAATCGTCGAACCTGGCCAGGTCGCAATATTCGATATCGGAATCCGGTTTGTCCTCCCCGCAATCCAGGACAATGAACCCCACCGGACCTTGCCGGAAGGTATAATAGAGCTTCCCGGTAGCCGTGGGATAGTAGTCAGGGAAAGTCACGCTGAAAGGTCCTCTGGTTTCATGGTTTCCCCGGCTGAAAAAGACGGGAACTTCACTGGCAAAAAGTGTAACCGCCTCATCCATAAACCCTTCGAAGAACTGGTTTTCATCGATCATCGCCGAGACCATATCCCCGTTGAAAATAACAAAATCGGTGTTGTCGCGACTTACCCCCTTGCTCAAAGAGCGGAAATCGGGAATCCTGCTGTGGATATCATTAATTACCCTGAAGGAAATACTCTCTTTTTCACTGTCCAGCGTCCTGAATTCCAAAGGCTTTTTGCTGTACACATCGGTTGAGGCCACATTCCCGTACTGGACTTTGTGCCCGATATGACTCAGAACCTCCTTAGAGAAAACCCGGTAGCGGTACACCGCCCCCTCTTCCAATCCACCAATCCTTACTTTGTGCAGTTTACCGATTATCCGGTTTCCATTTTTCGTATCGTAATAACGGGCCCGTTCCATGGCATAAAAACTTTCACTTCCTTCTCCCGCCAACTCGACCCATGAAACAGCATCTTTGTCGGTTGTCCAGACAATCGTCACTTCATTTTGTCCTACAGCCTGCAAATAGGGGCCATGCGTGATTTTAACTGACTGAGCGGTTCCTGTAAGAACAATGACAAGGAAGAAGGCCAGCAATGTAATTTTATTTCTCATAAAAGCTTTCTATTTCGATGTATTAATAATAATAACCCCATTAGGGGATAAGCCGGTTCAGAGATCACCCCCGAATAGATCCAAACAAACCATCAAATTTATCGAAGAGGTAAGAATTAAGCTAAAAAGCTGAGCAGGATACCTGCCGCCACAGCGCTGCCGATCACACCCGCCACGTTGGGTCCCATGGCGTGCATCAGCAAATGGTTGGTTTTATCATACTGCAACCCAACTACCTGCGATACGCGTGCACTGTCGGGCACCGCCGACACACCCGCGTTTCCGATCAACGGATTGATTTTATTTCCCTCTTTCAGGAAGAGATTGATGATTTTAACAAACATGACTCCGCCAAAGGTGGCAATGATAAATGAAATGGCACCCAGGGCAAAGATTCCCACTGACTTGGCCGTCAGGAAGGTGGTGGCCTGGGTGGAGGCGCCCACGGTCAGCCCGATCAAGATAGTGACAATGTCAATGAGCGGCCCTTTTGCAGTATCAGCCAGTCGCTTGGTCACGGT
>CAZLDP010000354.1:0-3676 GCA_964558145.1 uncultured Prolixibacteraceae bacterium
ATGAAGGGGTACCGGAACAAGCAGGTCGGCAGAAGCAAAGGGCGAGGCTTTCAGGTCGTGGCCGTATAATTTTCCCATCTCTTCGCCAATCTCTTTGACCCCCTTGTATTTCATAAAATGGACCAGCCGCTGGTAACGGCTACCCTTTCTGAAAAATAGCCACGAAGCGGCCATTTCAACAGGAACTCTTCCCCAGAAGATTTGAGCAACCTTGTTGTCGGGCATCGTGTGAAAATTGGTCCGGGGCAGATCGTGCAAACAGTGCAAACAGAGAAATTTTTCCTGTTGTACGAGCCTTCTTCCGCAAGCCACGCACAAGTCGGGATAGAGTAATCCGAGAAGATCATCCAATAAAGCGATCATAACAATGGGGTGGGTTCCGTTAAGTTACGAAAATCTTACAGTTTTTTTCATCCCTAAAACCTAAATTCTTTCTAAATAACCCTTAAAAAAATCACTTTAACAGCGAGGCTGGGATTATTTATTAAATTTGGACGTCATTTTGGACATAGGCCATAACATTTTCAATCTTTCTTGCTGATATGCTCCGAGGATTTCAATCTTTTTTCAGGAATAGACTATTACTTCTGATTTTTGTGGGATTTTTTTTAGGGATTGTGGCTACCCTTTTTTTGCATAAGGGGATCAAGGCCACGTCGACAGATAAATTCTGTGAGGTATGTCATGTTCATCCCCATGTGTTTGGTTCCTGGAAACTTTCGGGGCATTATGTAACTGGGAGCGGGGTGAAGGTAGGATGTGTGGAATGTCATCTGCCGCCCGAAGGAGAAGGATACCTGAAGGAAAAAATCAAGCTGGGTGCAAAAGATATCTGGGGCTATCTGACAAAGGACAGTGCGGATTTCAATTGGGAAGGAAGGCGGACGGTGGAGATGGCCAGTCATTTTACTTCCCAGAAATCGTGTGTCAAATGTCATGAGAATCTGTTTCCGCTCACGCTGACCAAAGAAGGGCAGGATGCCCATTTGTACTATACCCGCAACGAGAAGGATTTGCTCTGTCTGAACTGTCACATTGATGTGGGGCATTATGATCCCAACCGCACGCATACGCGGAATGTGGAGTTTGGCAGCAATGTAAGTGCCGCCCGGGAACTTTTCACGTCGCCGGCTGCAGTTACCAGCCATGAAACTTTCACCGAGACCCTTCCGAACACAACTGTCTCGTTTAAGATGATCGCCATTCCCGGAGGTTCCTTTGAAATGGGTAGTCCCGAATCAGAACAAATGCGCAGCAGTGATGAAGGGCCGGTCAGAAAAGTAAACATCAGTCCCTTCTTCATGGCTGAAACAGAGGTTACCTGGAATGAGTTTCTGGCTTTTTATGCATCCACGGCAGGCGAAGGCCGGTCGACTGATACGGAAGGTGCGCGTACCCTGGCAGAGACAGATGTGGATGCGATTTCAGGTCCGACACCCCCTTATGGCCAGCCTGATCAAAACTGGGGGATGGGTTCCCGTCCTGCGATTACTATGAGCTATAAGGCTGCGGAAGTCTATTGTCAATGGCTGTCGCAGATTACGGGAAAAAATTACCGTCTTCCCACAGAGGCAGAGTGGGAATATGCTGCCCGTGGAGGGACTTCCACTCCCTATTTCTTTGAAGGAAATCCACGTGACTTTTCGAAAAAGGGAGTGTTTGGCAAATTTTTCGGAAAGGAAAATGATCTGATTGGGCAATATGTGATCTACCTTGCAAACAGCCTGAATAAGACCCATACGCCTGATCAGGTGAAGGCCAATCCGTTCGGATTAAAGAATATGTTAGGCAATGCAGCGGAATACTGTTCTGACTGGTATGCTGCCGATGCCTATTCCGGGCTTTCCGATGGGGTAACCGATCCGCAGGGACCTGCTACGGGTGAAGAAAGAGTGGTCAGGGGAGGTACATTCAAAAGCGATGCCGGCAGGATAAGATGTGCAGCAAGGGATTACACCCGCACCGATGCCTGGTTGGTGACCGATCCTCAAATCCCCAAGAGCATCTGGTGGTTATCAGATTGCAACCATGTCTCTTTCAGGGTAGTTTGTGATTTTAACGAAAAAACAGGAAATCATTAAACCATATATTCTTAAAGTTTTTCACTATGAGCAGCAATAATTTTTCAAGAAGGAAATTTTTGACAGGCGCTGCAGCGCTGGGCGCTGTGGGCGTGGCAGGTATTAATCCGCTTGTATCGTGTACATCAGGCGGGAGCAAAAAATCGGTTTCCCTGATCACCGGGCAACCCTTTAAAAAACCGGATGAATTGGTAATTCCCCCTCTACTGGATCAGGCTCCGGACGGCCAACCCCTTAAAGCAGGGATCATTGGTTGTGGGGGACGCGGATCAGGAGCAGCCATTAACTGGCTGAATGCAGGCCCCAACTTAACCATTACAGCCCTGGGTGATGTTTTTCAGGACCGGATCGACAGTTGTGTGGCCAAACTAAAAAAGGAGAAAAATCTGGATGTGCCTCCTGAAAATTGTTTTGTAGGCTTCGACAACTATCAGAAGGTGATCGATTCGGGGGTAGATGTAGTGATTCTTGCTTCTCCTCCGGTTTTCAGGCCTATTCATTTTGAAGCAGCCGTTCAGGCCCGGAAGCATGTCTTCATGGAAAAACCCGTTGCCGTTGACCCCGTCGGTGTCAGAAGCATCCTCTCCTCCGCGAAAATGGCTGATTCGCTCGGATTAAAAGTGGTCTGCGGAACCCAACGTCACCACCAGCGTGACTATGTGGAAGTGTACAAACAGATTGTCACCGGCGCCATCGGAGATCTGGTCAGCGCCAATGCATACTGGAACCAATCCAAGCTCTGGCACCGCAATCCTCAGGCCGACTGGAGCGAAATGGAATGCATGATCCGTGACTGGGTGAACTGGACCTGGCTTTCAGGCGACCATATTGTGGAACAGCATGTCCATAACCTCGACGTGATTCATTGGTTTACGGGAGCTTATCCCTCCTCGGCTGTCGGATTCGGCTCACGCCAGCGCAGGGTAACCGGCGATCAGTTCGACAATTTCTCGGTTGATTTTGTGTACGACAACGGCATGCACATGCACAGCATGTGTCGTCAGATCAACGGTTGCGTGAACAACGTGAGTGAATTCATCATGGGTACTCAGGGTTACACCAATTGTCAAAATAAGATTTTCGACCTGGCAGGAAACGAAATATACAGTTATCCCTATCCACTGGACGAGAAAGGGGAACCCCAAAAATCGGTAGCCGTCAATCCTTATGATCAGGAGCATATCGATCTGGTGACCTGCATCAGGGAAAACAAACCCGTCAATGAGGCAGAAGCCATCGCAATGAGCTGTATGGTTGCCATCATGGGTCGTGTTTCTGCCTATACCGGGAAGAAAGTGACAATGGAAGAGATGATGAACTCTGACCTGAAACTGGGTCCCGACACCTTCGTCATGGGTGATGTGGGCATCATGAAAAACGTGGTGATCCCGGTACCGGGAGAAGCCCCCAAGGAATAACACGAATAACCTGTATTGCTGATAATACCGCAGAGTGGCAAAGGCGCCGGGATCGATTTCCTGGTGCCTTTGTGCTTGTGGAATGAATTATTCTTTCAGGATAAAACGATCATATACCCAAAGTAGAAACATCGCCAGGATGGCAATACCGCTGAAAAGGTATGCAATATGCCATGG
>CAZLDP010000355.1:0-3673 GCA_964558145.1 uncultured Prolixibacteraceae bacterium
ATATAAACCTGACCAATACTACAAAAGCGAAAATTCGCATCTCCGGCACTTTTGACGATTATACCGGGCCTGTGCCCGGGGGCAGCGCCTTGTATAGAAATGCATTGAATGTCAGTCCTGTCAGGTTCCCTCCTTACTATGAGCCGGATGCTCAGTACGAACGCGAAAAACATATACTTTTCGGGAATGACCAGGGAGGGATATTTTATAATCCTTATGCGGAAATGGTTAAAGGGTATCGTGAAGAGAATAAAACGGTTATGTTGGCCCAAATTGAATTTGAACAAGATTTTTCACAATGGATTGATGGCCTCACTGCCCGGATTTTGGGAAATACTGTACGGAATTCATCTTATGATCTTTCGCGCTCCGTGAGCCCTTATTATTATGAAATTATGCGATATGACAGGTTAAAAGATCAATATTATTTATATGAGGTAAATACCAATGAAGGAACTGAATATCTTTCCTATAATCCAGGATATAAAAATGTAAACGGTATTATTTATGGTGAAGCATCTGCCGCTTATAATAATACTTTCGGCAAACACGGAGTAAGTGGCATGTTGGTGCTTATTGGAAGGCATGAAATGACTGCTAATGCCACAACATTATCAGCATCTTTGCCCAAAAGGAATCTGGGCATTTCAGGCCGCTTCACCTACCAATACGATAACAGATATTTATCTGAATTCAATTTTGGTTATAACGGATCTGAAAAGTTTGACAAAGGACACCGCTGGGGCTTTTTCCCCTCATTAGGGTTAGGATGGTTAATGTCGAATGAACCTTTTTGGGAAGGGGGAATTAAAAGTGTTATTTCCAAATTGAAAATCAAGGGAACTTATGGAATCGTTGGAAATGACGAAATCGGATCAGAACGTTTCTTCTATTTGTCAGATGTTATTATTGGAGGAGGGAACAGCTATACGACAGGTTATAATTTTACATACAGTAGGACAGGCCTAAGAATAAATAATTATGCCAACTCTAACATTGGCTGGGAGATTGCCAATAAAGCTAACCTGGGTTTAGAATTAGACATGTTTGACGGCAAAATAGCAATCCTGGCAGATTTTTTTGATGAAATCAGAAAAGATATTTTGCAAACGCGTGTTGACATTCCTGATGAACTGGGATTGTGGGCTATCCCTCAGACAAACATCGGAGAAGCAAAAGGCAGGGGAATAGATGCGTCGCTGGATTATAACCAAATGCTTACAAATTGGTGGTTTGTTGGCCGTACAACGTTTACTTATGCCCGTTCCACCTATAAATACTATGAAGAGCCTAATTATAGTGATATGCCTTGGAGATCAAGAATTGGCCTTCCTATAAATCAGCAATTTGGATACGTAGCGGAACGTCTTTTTATTGATAATAAGGATATAGCTAATTCCGCCCGGCAGGACTTCGGGGAATATGCACCCGGGGATATCAAGTATAAAGATATTAATAAAGATGGGGTTATCAATGAAATAGACATGGTGCCTATCGGCCGTCCGACAACACCGGAAATTAATTATGGTTTTGGATTATCTGCAGGTTATAAAAATCTGGATGCCAGCTTTTTCTTTCAGGGTTCTGCTAGATCTACCTTTTGGATAAATTCAGCGACAATGACACCGTTTGTTCGCAGTGGGCGTACCGAGACCGGGCTGGCAAAATTCATTGCAGACGATTACTGGTCTGAGACATCACAAAATCCATTTGCCGGTTGGCCAAGGCTTTCAACATATCGAATTGATAACAACAATCAAAGAAATACCATGTTTATGCGAAACGGTTCGTTCCTTCGCTTAAAAAGTGTTGAATTAGGATATTCTTTACCGGTCAATTTAACAAACACGTTAAGACTTGAGAATTGCAGGTTTTATCTAAGCGGCACGAATCTATGGCTTTTTAGTAAATTTAATTTATGGGATGTTGAAATGGGTGGTAATGGTTTGGCATACCCGATTCAGCGAGTTTATAATATTGGTGTAAATATTTCATTCTAAAATTATGAAAGCTAAAAAAAATAGAATATTAGTTTTTTTCGTTGCTGTATTATCAGTATTGATTGGACAATCCTGCACAGAATATTTGGACATTGTACCTGATAATACGCCAACAGTTAACCATGCTTTTCAAAAAAGGTACCATGCTGAAGCCTCACTTTTTGGTCTCTATTCCTTTTTACCCTACCATTCCCGTCCTGACAGAAATCCGGCTTTTCTGGCAGGAGAAGAAGCATGGTGTATAGATCTTTTCAGTTATTTTAATCATCAGATGTGGAAAATTGCAAAAGGGGAACAGGGTACCCAGGAACCAATCGGGAACTTTTGGGGAAGCGAAGGCAGCAGTTTTTCCTTAAATGGGGGCTCTCCTGTTTTTACGGGTATTAATGATTGTAATATTTTTATTGAAAATATTCATATGACCATTGATCTTGACGAGAGTGAAAGGGAAAAATGGATAAGTGAAGCTAAAGTTATAAAAGCGTACCTGAATTTCTGGCTTTTAAATATGTACGGGCCTATTCCTTTGATCAAAAAAAGCGTGGATGTAAGTGTTACCGGGGATGATAGTCAGCCTTACAGGGAACCTGTTGATTCGGTATTTAATTACATTGTTAAGCTAATTGATGAAGCCGTCCCAAACCTTCCGTTAAGAATTGAAAATGAGGCTGAAGAACTGGGACGTATTAATCTCCCCATTGCACTTGCATTGAAAGCCAAGGTACTTGCCTATGCCGCCAGCCCCTTGTTTAACGGAAATCCTGATTATGCAGGTTTTGTCGATGGCAGGGGTATTAATTTGTTTCCGACAGTTTATGATCCTTTAAAGTGGGAAAAAGCCGCAAATGCTTTAAGAGAGGCAATAGAAGTCTGCTATCAGGCCGGTCATAAGTTATATGATTTTTCTCTTATGCCTGAATCCCATGGTCTGAATGAAAAGACCATTCTTGCCATGCAAGTGAGAGGCGCAGCCACCGAACGTTGGAACAGTGAGATAATTTGGGGAGACAGCCGCGACAATCTCAACTATCTGCAGCGTTTTGGTCACCCATTTTTCGTTCACTGGAATACTAACGGCCCTGCAATGAATAGCTGGTCAGTTCCTTTGAACGTCGTTAAACAATTTTATACTGATCACGGTGTACCCATAGAGGTAGATAAAGATTGGGAAGGAATAGATATCTATTGCCTGCGTACTGCAGTTGATAGTGATAAGTATGTTCTTGAACCGCAATACGAAACAATTAACCTCCATTTCAACAGGGAAGGGAGATTTTACGGAGCTCTGCATATTGATGGCGGTAAATATTATGGAAACGGGAATATGTTGGATAACGATATGCTTACCTCCAAGTTTAGATATATGTCACATGGCGTTTCGTTTTATAATTACAAATACCCCGCCACCGGTTACCTGGTGAAAAAAGCGATGAGTAAATATTCTAATTTTAGTATGACAGCCGGCAGTTATACGCTTTATCGTTATGCATTCCCCGTGATCCGGCTTGCTGATATTTTCCTTCTTTATGCAGAAGCATTGAATGAAGTCAAAGATGCCCCGGATGATGAAGTTTATGCATACATCGATTCAGTAAGGGTCAGAACTGGCCTGGATGGAGTAGTAGAAAGCTGGGCTAATTATTCCAATGTGCCTGATAAACCCCTCACAAAGG
>CAZLDP010000356.1:0-3671 GCA_964558145.1 uncultured Prolixibacteraceae bacterium
GATTGCGGTCGGCTTCGCTCCAGTAACTGTCAGCCACAAACTGCATCAGGGCGTTGTTTCCCTCCGCGCTGGTTCCCGTCGTCTTAAAGAACGGAGATACCGCTTCATAGTCAATCCAGAATGAGCGGCGGTGTACCCCGTTGAAGAAGAAAGAGAAATCCCACCCCTTGTATCCCAACGAGGAGCCAAAGCCGTACTGAATTTCAGGAGTGGTCGGATATCCAATCGGGGCCATGTCACGGTCGTTGATTACTCCATCGCCGTTCAGATCGCGATATTTCAGGTCACCGGCAAGAACCTGGCGGCTTCCGAATTGTAGCGGCGAGTTGGCTACATCTGCCTCGTCAATAAACAACCTTTCTGCAATATATCCATATTGCTGGGTGGTTGAATTTCCAATCCGCAGTTTCCACCATTCCGTGTCGTAATCGTAATCTTCATATTTTGTATACTCGCTCACGGCATAGGTAAAATTCACCCGCGTCTGCGCCCAGAAACCCTTTCTTCCGGTGTAGTTCTGGGTAATGGAAATATCTGTTCCCTGCCCTTTTGCTTCCCCTAAATTTGCATTCGGATTAACCCATAAACCCATGGTATAGGGGATGGTACGGCGCTGTTGTAAAATATTGGTGCGTTTCTCGGTAAAATACTCCCATATTACATTCAGGTCTTTAAAGAGGGTGAGTTCCATGGCTAAATTGGTTTTGTAGGATACTTCCCAACTGATTTCAGGGTCGGCATACCTGCGGATCGTCATCCCCGGCCTGTTGTACCCGTTAATTTCATACCCGAAAGAATATCCGGATCCTCCCGATAAGCTGACATCCGACAAATAGAGGAACCGCTGGTCGCTGATGTTGTCATTACCGGCCATCCCGTAGGAAGCGCGCAACTTAAGCTGGGTAGCCACCTCTTTAAAAGGCTCAAAGAACTTTTCGTTGGAAACCATCCACCCGCCGCTGACCGACGGAAAGAAACCCCACCTTTGCGCTTTGCTGAAACGCTCGGAACCGTTGTACCCAAAGTTCATTTCCAGAAAATAACGGCTCAAGTAACCATAAGAGAGCCTTCCGGCCAAACCCACATTCCTGAATGGAAGCGATCCCAATACCGTATATACGCTGTTGTCAGTCGCCGGCACGGTTCTGTTTCTCATGGTAAAAACCAACTGAGCGCTCAGATCATGGGTTTTGTTAAAATTTCGGTTATAAAGTCCCGATGTTTCAAAATAGGTTGTGCTGACCACTGTCGGAATGGTAATGCTCGATTCCAGACTTTCTCCACTGGCATCCGGATTAATGATGCCCACATTATAAGCCCCTGTCAGGTAATCATGCTCCAGCAGGGTGTAATAATAAGGTGAATAAGAGCGGCTTATTTCGCTCCGCGATTCCCTTTTCGTATTGAATAAAGCCCTGACACTTAATCCTTTCAGCCAAAAATCCAAGTCCTGTTTCAGTTCCATCTGCGCTCCCATGATCGCTTTGTTGTATTCCCGGTATCCCCGTACCATCATGGCATAAGGATTCAGATACTGCCCTGTTTCTGCATTCCCGAACATGGTGTGGCTAACAAATTTATGTGCTTCATCCACAGGGTAATAGGCAGGAAACAATACCGGGTTGCTCTTCATGATTAAACCGTACATGCTTGATCCGCTGTTTAATGGCCCGGTATAGTCTTCAAACGTTCCGTCAAGGCTCACCTTAAGCTCTGTGGTTTTAGTGACGTCCACATTCACGTTTGAACGCAGGGTGTATATGTCAAGGTTGATGTTGTTGTTGAAATTGTTCCGGTTGTCGACTTTCAGAATCCCGTTGTCTTTGGTGTAGGAAGCTGCCACATAATACCGGGCTACATTTCCACCCCCCCTGATGTTGACATTCATGCGCTGGCTATTGGAAAAATCTTTCAACAACTCGCTTCTCCAGTCGGTCGACGGATATAACAAAGGATACAAACCGCGCTCGGTATTGTCGATCTTCTCGTCGGAATATTTTAACGGAGCCTTGGGATCGCGGGTGATGATGGCTTCGTTGTGCATTTTCATATAGGTGATGGGATCCGCCAGGTCAATGTTTTGGGTTGGCTGTGAAACCGTATTCTCAATTCGGATGTTGAACTGAGGCTTACCTGCACGGCCTTCCTTGGTTTTAATCAGGATCACGCCGTTCGCACCCCTTGCTCCGTACAGGGCAGTTGCAGCGGCATCCTTCATAATTGAAAAGCTCTCAATATCATCAGGCTGAATCCTGGCTAGTTCCGTTTTCGATATTTCAATGTTGTCAACCAATATCAAAGGATCCACATTGTATCCGAAAGTGGTGACACCCCGGATAAAAAAATCGGCATTGTCAGCACCGGGTTCACCCGAAGACTGGTAAGAAATCATCCCTGCAATCTGTCCTGCAAACGCAGTAGTAAGATTACTTGTTGGCATTTTGAGGTTTTTGGGTGCAATGGTGGTTATGGAAGCGACCACACTCTCCTTCTTCTGTGTCCCAAAGGCCACCGCAGTTACCTCATCCAGCATACTGGTCTCTTCCAACAGGATCACATTGATCGTCGCTTTATCCCTTTCCACGGTAAATTCCTGCGAAACATATCCGACAAAGCTGAATCGAAGAATTTGGCCAACAGGTACATTTCTCAGGCTGTAATCGCCTTCTTCATCTGTAGCTGTTCCGGTAGTGGTACCCACAATAATGACAGTGACTCCCGGTATAGGCTTCCCGTCAGAATCCATCACTCTGCCTTTAATATTAACGCCCTGCTGTGCCTGTTGCAATTCTGCGATAGCACCTGCCGACGAAAAAGGCCCACCAAACAGACATAAGAATAATATCCAGAGGGATACTATTTTCTTTGAAAGATCTGGAAAATAGTTTTTCATTCTCGCATGAGTTTAATTTAAAGTTATTTATTCATTGATTGTAATGCAGGAAAAGAATTCTGGCCTGTCCATGTTATAACATCCTACTGTCACCCGGCCCGTCCGCAAATTAGGCAAACCCATGAAATTTTCAAAAAGTTGATGGAATAAAATAAATGCTTTATGGTACTGCAGGGATTTCAGCAGCCATTTTAACTTCCTGGCTGTTTTATATATGCCATGAATTGCGGTACAATTTCGTTTTTGAATCAATAATGCTTTTAAAATATGAAACAAATTATATATTTGCCGATTCATGTGATAGAGGAATGAATACTTCCCTGATCGGATGTCGCCAACTGTAACATTTGCCATGTGTCCGGTGTAACGGAGGAGATTACCTGAACAGTGAGTGAAGGCCGTGCTGCACGACTGAATTACATGAAAGGAATCGTGGTTAATGTTAAATAAGTTTTTATTGATATCTATGAGAAAATTAAGACTCTTTTTCGCAGTCGCCGCTTTTCTGGTGACAGCCATCGCTGTTTCCTATGGACAACCTTATCCAGTGAAGATTGCCGTCAATTTGAATCAGTTTGACGTGAAATCGGGAAAAACCGGGTTGGGTTTCTCCGTATCTGTTAGCCGTATATATTTCGACATGGCTACCAACTTTGCAACCTGCGATGGCGCAAACAGAGAAAGAACTTCGCCAGATACTTACAAGTTGGAGAATATGAGGATCGAGATCATTAACGGCGGTTACTTAATACCCATCTCCAAATTTTTCATCATTGCC
>CAZLDP010000357.1:0-3665 GCA_964558145.1 uncultured Prolixibacteraceae bacterium
TCAGTTCATCGCCGGATATCCGGCACTCCGGGAAACAGCCGGTTCATGTAAATTATATACCATTGAACACAAGAACCCTTCTTTTGCCTCTCTTATTGTTGCCACTACTCCCGGGTACTGCAACCTGCACGACGGACCGGAAGGGATCGCCTGACACGGGCCGGCCTGAGGTTACCCTTCAACCTATGGAGGTATCTACTTCCGTAAAACCTGAAGCCATTCAAAACAGTATTAATATAATTGCCAATCCATAATAATTAGAAAAAGATGAATAAGAGAATTTTTACAGCAGTGGCCATAGCGATGATGCTCATGGTCACTTTATCCGCAGAAGCACAGAAAGTGAACAAGTTGACCCGTAAAGAAAAGAAAGAGGGTTGGGCGCTTCTGTTTAACGGCAAGAATTTCGACGGATGGAGACAATGTAATGGCACAGCCATGCCAGCCAACTGGGTCATCGAAGAGCAGGCCATGAAGGTGTTTACCGGCGAGGGAAAGAAGCCCGGACAGGGAGCCAATGGCGACATCCTGTACCATGTAAAGAAATTCCGCGATTTTGAGTTAGCGATCGACTGGAAGGCAGGAGAAATGGGAAATTCCGGAATCTTTTTCAATGTCAGGGAAGTTCCCGGGAAGCCGATCTACTATGCTGCGCCGGAAATCCAGGTTTTAGACAACGAAAAAGCTTCCGACAACAAAATCGACACCCACCTGGCCGGATCTTTATACGACATGATAGCCGCCGACCCAAAAACCGTTCATCCGGCAGGGTCGTGGAATCACATGGTGATCCGGGTCAAAGACGGCCATGTGACTCATTTCATGAACGGGGTAGAAGTAGTCTCCTATACCTTGTGGACCCCTGAATGGGATGCATTGGTCGCTAAAAGTAAATTCAAAAACTTCCCGGGATTTACCGAAGGTATTTCCAGGGAGGGATACATCGGATTGCAGGATCATGGTTACTCCATCTGGTTCCGCAACATCAAAATCAGGGAACTCTGAAACTTCAAGGACGTAAATTCCGAACCATCAATATAACTTAACACCATTCAGCAATGAGATATCCATTTATAATCTTAATTATGATGTTTATGGCTACCCATTCCATGGCAGGGGTTCACCAATTGACCTCACCCGACGGGCAGTTCAAGGTGACCGTTGAAACCGGCGCCACCATAACCTGGACAGTTGTGCATGGCACAACTGCAGTGATCGCTCCCTCTCCCCTTTCGGTCACGCTTGACAATGGCGCCATTTGGGGTGCTCATCCAAAGCTAAAAAAGGCAAAAACGAATTCCGTGAAAGGGGAAATTGCCACGAAACTTTATAAAAAGCGGATGATTCCCGAAGAGTACAATGAGCTGACCCTGCAATTCAAGGGCGATTATAATCTGATATTCAGGGCGTATAACCAGGGAGTTGCCTATCGTTTTGCTTCAACAGGCAAAGAAGGGATCACCGTGAAAAACGAAGAAGTACGGCTTAATTTCACATCTGACCATCAAACCCTGGTGCCCTATGTGAAGAATTATGATGCATCCGATCAGAGTAAACAGTTCTACAACAGCTTTGAAAACACGTACACTTCTGCCCGGCTGAACCAGCTCAACCCGCAAAGGTTCATTTTCCTGCCCCTTCTTGTCGAACTAAACGACGGGAAGAAACTGGTCTTCACCGAAGCCGACCTTGAAAGTTACCCAGGACTTTACATGGCCAGTAGTACGGGTAAAAATTCGCTTAATGGGGTTTTCGCCCCTTATCCCAAAAACACAATTCAGGGGGGACACAACATGCTTCAACAACTGGTTACCGAACGGGAAGATTTTATTGCCCAAGTGAAAGCCGGAGCTTCGTTGCCCTGGAGGGTGCTCACGGTGGCTGCCGGCGACCGGGATCTGTTAGACAACGACCTGGTTTACCTGCTGGCATCACCCTCACGGATTGCCGACCCCTCATGGATTAAACCCGGGAAAGTGGCCTGGGACTGGTGGAACGACTGGAATATTTTCGGTGTTGATTTCCGGGCAGGCGTGAACAACGAAACTTACAAATACTACATTGATTTCGCCTCCGAAAACCAAATTGAGTACGTGATCCTTGACGAAGGATGGGCCGTAAACAAACAAGCCGACCTTATGCAGGTTGTCCCCGAAATCAACATCAGGGAACTGGTGGATTACGGAAAATCGCGCAATGTGGGGATAATCCTCTGGGCTGGATACCATGCCATCAACCGCGACATGGAAAATGTGTGCCGGACCTATTCCGAAATGGGAGTCAAAGGGTTCAAGGTCGATTTCATGGACCGTGATGACCAGCCAATGGTCGAATTTTATTACCGTTGTGCTGAAACCGCTGCCCGTTACAAGTTGATAATCGACTTCCACGGGGCATATAAACCCACAGGGCTCAACCGCACCTGGCCCAATGTCATCAATTTCGAAGGGGTTCACGGACTGGAGCAACTCAAATGGTCGCCTCCTGAAGTGGATATGGTCAAATATGATGTCACATTCCCCTATATCCGCATGCTTGCCGGCCCCGTCGACTACACCCAGGGAGCCATGCGCAATGCCATCCGCCGGAATTACCGCCCTGTCAACAGCGAACCAATGAGCCAGGGAACCCGCTGTCACCAGCTTGCAGAATATGTCATCTTTGAATCTCCGCTCAACATGCTGTGTGACAATCCCTCCAATTACCGCGAAGCTGCTGAATGCACCCGTTTCATCGCTGAAATTCCCACCGTGTGGGACCAGACCATCGCCCTTGACGGGAAGGTGGGGGAATACATTGTAATGGCGCGGCAAAAAGAGGGAATATGGTATGTGGGTGGACTGACCAACTGGACCCCAGGGAGTTGACTGTCGATCTGGGGTTTTTAGGTGAAGGGTACAAAACCGTGGAACTTTTCCGCGATGGGATCAATGCCGATCGTGTCGCCCGCGATTACAAAAGGGAAATCATTCCTCTGCCTGCCACGAAAAAATTGACCCTCAAGCTTATGCCGGGTGGCGGATTTGCTGCGAAAATCACCCGGTAAAAGCAACAAAGAATGAATCTGGCAGAAAAAATCATTGCATTTAACCAGGCTTTGTCATTTGAAGAGTCTTTACCTGAAGGCATCCGGATCATGAATCCCTACCGGGAGAATCTGGAGGCCTTCAGGGTCTCTTCCCTCTTTTACAGAAAGTACTATTCCAACACCCATCCCCGCCGCCTTATTATGGGCATTAATCCCGGGAGATTTGGCGCCGGCGTTACCGGGATCCCTTTCACTGATACATACCGACTGAAAGAATTCTGCGGACTCGATATCCCCGGACTTACCTCCCGTGAAACCTCTTCAGCCTTCGTTTACGAGATGATCGGCGCTTACGGCGGTCCTGAATATTTTTACAACGATTTCTTTATCACGGCAACCTGTCCGCTCGGTTTTGTGAAAGTCAATTCCGGCGGGCGGGAAGTTAATTTCAACTATTACGATGATCCCCTGCTTCTTGAGATCATGGAACCTTTCATGATCCGCTCCCTGGAAACACAGCTTGGCTTCGGCTTTCTCTGCGATACTTGTTTCTGCCTGGGAAACAACAAAAACTTCCATTACCTGAACGCTCTCAACAAGCAAAAGGGCTACTTCGGAGAGATCATTCCCCTTGAAC
>CAZLDP010000358.1:0-3660 GCA_964558145.1 uncultured Prolixibacteraceae bacterium
CAATCCCCAAAAGGAGGAGGATGAGTATGTCCGTTCGATCATGGAGGATGTCCGTTGGCTGGGTTTTGACTGGGGTGACCGGCTGTATTATGCCTCCGATTATTTCGGGAAGCTGTATGAGTTTGCCCTAAAGTTAATCAGGGAGGGGAAAGCCTATGTCGACGACCAGGATGCCGAGACCATCAGCAGCCAGAAAGGATCGCCTACCCGTCCGGGCATTGAAAGCCCTTACCGGGGCCGTTCCGTGGAAGAGAACCTCCGGCTTTTTGAAGCGATGAAAAAGGGTGAATTCAATGAAGGCTCCTGTGTGCTGCGGGCCAAAATCGACATGGCTTCCCCCAACATGCACATGCGTGACCCGATCCTGTACCGGATTATGAAAACTCCCCATCACCGCACCGGCGATCAGTGGGTAATTTACCCAATGTACGACTTTGCCCATGGGCAGTGTGATTATTGGGAAGGGATCACCCATTCGCTTTGCACGCTTGAGTTTGAGGTGCACCGCCCGCTTTACGACTGGTTCATTGACCAGTTAAAAGAGGATGATTATCGCCCGCGACAAATCGAATTTGCCCGGCTTAACCTGACCTATACGGTCATGAGCAAGCGGAAATTGCTGGAACTGGTCCGTGATAAGTATGTCAACGGCTGGGATGATCCCAGGATGCCCACTATTTCGGGAATGCGCCGCCGCGGATATACGCCGGCATCCATCCGCAATTTTGCGGAAAGGGTGGGGGTGACCAAGGTGGAAGGGATCAGCGATGTGACCCTTTTGGAACACAGTGTCAGGGAAGATTTGAATAAAACCGCCCAGCGGGTGATGGGAGTACTTGATCCCCTGAAGGTGATTATCACCAACTATCCCGAAAATCAGATCGAAGAGCTGGATGCTATCAACAACCCCGAAGATTTGGCTGCCGGTACGCGGAGGGTTCCTTTTACCCGGGAAATTTATATCGAAAGAGAGGACTTCATGGAGAATCCCCCTCACAAATTTTTCCGGCTTGCTCCTGGCAGGGAAGTGCGGCTCCGGTATGCCTATTTCATAACTTGTAACGGGGTGGAAAAAGATGAAGCTGGCAATATCGTAGCCCTGCACTGTACTTATGATCCGGCAACCAAAGGCGGAAATTCACCTGACGGTCGGAAGGTAAAGGCCACCATTCACTGGGTGTCGGCTGCTCACGGTGTCCCTGCTGAAGTGCGGCTTTACGATCGGCTCTTCCTACTTGAAGACCTTTCGGAAGAGAAAGAACGGGACTTTAAGGAATTCCTGAATCCCGGCTCTCTGGTGGTCAGGCAAGGGTGTGTGGTGGAGCCCTCTTTGGTGAATGCCCCGGTTTTGTCGCATTTCCAATTCGAACGAGTCGGCTATTTCAATGTCGACCCGGATACCACGCCCGGCAAGCTTGTATTTAACCGTACCGTGGCGCTGAAGGATTCCTGGGCCAGGGAAAAGGAAAGGCAGTAGGCCAGATCACATCGCTGATTCACCGGTATTTTCCGAAGGTTAACCGAATCAGCGGCATTACCCTTGATGCGAAGGTGTAATTTTGATCCAAACAACAAATCTGCATCATGGAGAAGAGCAAGAATCAGCCTGAAGACCGTTCAAAACTTGTCTTGGCCGTTATCCTGATCATGGTGGGTATTTTATGGCTGCTCCTTCAGTTGGGAGTCCATCTGAACCTGGAAAACCTCTTTTATCCCATTTTCGAAGCTTTCAGACACATCGGCACGGTGGTTTTTTCCTGGCCCATGATTTTGGTTGTGGCCGGACTGGTGCTGGCAGCCGGGAAACGTCAAGGCGGCTGGATCCTTGTCGTTCTGGGAGGAGTCTTTCTTATCCCTAAAATTCTGCATCTGCAAGACTTCTCCCTGTCGATGGTTTTTCCTTTGCTGATCATCATTGCGGGAGTTGCAATGATCGTGAAGCGGATTTAATCGAAGTTATTTCTGTTTTACCGGCAGATAATTTATATTTACCGAAACGGATAGAGAAACCTTCCTATTTTATTTTACTTTTAAACAAGTTTTAAAAATCTGAAGTCATGGAATTCGAACACAGGAGTAACAGAAGGTTTATGTTCGGGATTGTGCTGATTGTTTTTGGCACACTCTGGATGTTGGAGAAGCTCCGGATTCTTCCCGAACCGGTCGGTGACCTGGTGATCTCGTGGCAGTCGCTGCTGATTGTCATTGGCATAATCTCCCTGATCAACGGGAACGAAACTTCGGGCTGGATATTGATCCTGGTGGGCGGAATTTTCATGGTTCCTCATCTGTTAGACATCCCCAGGGAGATCAGAAAGCTCACCTGGCCGGCTTTGCTGGTGGGAGCGGGAGTGGTGATGCTCTTCAGGTACAGCCGTCCCGTAAAAGCCTTGCCTGAGGGTGGGCCGCAGAATATCAACTACTTCGACGACTTTGTCATTTTTGGCGGACGCGAAATGACCATCAATTCGCAAGCTCTGGTCGGCGGGAAAACCACTTCCATTTTTGGGGGTTCGGAATACGACATGCGGAGCACGGCGCTTTCGGAAAACGGAGCGGTGGTGGATTGTGTGAGCATTTTCGGAGGAGCGGGATTTAAGGTACCCCCCGATTGGACCGTTAAAAATGAAGTCACCACCATTTTCGGAGCATTCACTGATAAGCGGGGATCGGTGATTCCTGACTACCAGAATCTGAGCAAGACGTTGATCATCAGGGGTTTTACCGCATTTGGGGGCATTGAAATAAAAAACTTCTAAATGAAGCACCCCTTACTTGCCAATACCAGGCTGTTGTTGGTGTATGGTTTCTTCTGGCTGCTGGTGTCTGCGGCCAATGCCCTGATTCAGTGGAATTATTACGATATGCCCATCAACCAGGCGGTGACCAATGCGTTTGTCCAATACATGCTTTTCTCGTTGCTTGCACTCAACATCTGGTATGTGGTCAAATACAACTCCATCGAGTCCAATTCCTGGTGGAAGCTGGTCATTTTCCACCTGATTGCCGCCACCATTCTGATCCTGCTCTGGATATACCTGTCCAATGTCATCATTAACCTGTTCACTCGCAGTCTTGAGGAATATCTTACCCTCGGTTTCCCATCGAGGCTCCTCTCAGGTTACTTGTTTTACGTTTTTTATGTCTTCTTCTTTATGGCCATAATCTATTACCAGAATTTCAAGGAGAAGGTAAAACGTGAAAGTGAACTGAAGGCGCTGATCAGGGAGGCTGAACTCCATGCGCTGAAATCGCAGATTAATCCCCATTTTCTCTTTAACAGCCTTAACAGCATCTCTTCGCTGACCATGTCTGATCCGTTGGAAGCCCAGGAGATGGTTATCAACCTGTCAACCCTGATGAGGTACTCCCTGCGGCATAGCCAGGATGAGAAAGTCCCTTTTTTAACTGAACTGGAAAATAACAAACTCTATCTGTCGATCGAGAAAGTGCGCTTCGGAGACAAACTGCAGCCGGTTTTCAGGGTGAATGAAAGTTGCTATAAATCGGTAATTCCCAATATGATTCTGCAGCCGATCTATGAAAATGCCATCAAATACGGAGTATATGAGGCCACCGAACCGGTGGAGATCATCACGGAGGCTTCGTGCAACGGGGAAATGCTGGAAATTTCGGTAAGCAACACCTACGACCAGGGGG
>CAZLDP010000359.1:0-3660 GCA_964558145.1 uncultured Prolixibacteraceae bacterium
TCTTGCGGGCCAGCGGATCATCGTGGCATGATGGCCAGATATAGGCTGCCACCAAATAATCATGCGGAAAAGCCTGCTTTTTTTTCTGGGAATAGGCCGAAGAGAGGCTCCCAAGGAGGAGGGCCCAAACAAGGATCACCTCCCGAATCATACTGAGTCTGCTATTTTTCACTTTTTTTCAGATTAGGTAATGGTTCATTGATTTATTGAAACTGCTATCCGCCGGAAAGTTAAGTTAAAAAGATGAGTCCGCCAGATAAGAATTGCAAAAAGATATCCCATGACACACCTCCACGTTATTTTTGAGACCTCAAAAGCCGATGATGACAGATTCATCACAACGGTTTTAACTTCGGGAGGGGCGTTGCTGAGCCAGGAAATAAGCCAGAGCAGGAAGCAGTTTGATATTCGATAAAATCCAAGTCATTGAGACCCCCATTGCAGATGATGGAAAAATAGATAATTTTTACCCTATTTAGATAAAAATAACCGATATTTTTACCGGTCTAATGATAATATTAACCGATATTTAATATATTTGTAAGAAAAGCCGGTTTATGATTCATCGGAAGCTTTTCTACAAACTACTTGAACACCTTCCGAAGAAGGAATTCAGTATAATCACAGGGGCCAGGCAAACCGGGAAGTCTACCTTGATGAAGCAGTTGGAGGAACACTGTAAGGAGGCAGGAATTCCCACTGTTTTTATAAATTTGGAAAACCACATTTTTCTATCAGATCTCAACAGCAATCCGTTGAATCTCCTGAGGTATTTACCTGATGAAAAGGCAAGGGTGATTGTGTTTGTGGATGAGGTGCAATACCTGGATAATCCTTCCAATTTCCTCAAACTGATTTACGACGATCATTCCGACCGGGTTAAAATTGTGGCAACAGGCAGCAGCGCTTTTTATCTGGATGAGCGGTTTAAAGATTCCCTGGCTGGCCGGAAGCAGATTTTCCATCTGCTGACCTGTTCTTTCAGTGAATCTCTGGAAATATCCGGGAAAGGTGATTTGATTGATGAATTGAATAGAATTGCTACTGTCAAGGGATATAAAACCACTTCACTGGATTATTTGAGAATAGAATGGGAGAATTTCATGATCTATGGAGGCTATCCTGGAGTTGCCACTGAAACGAACAGACAGGGGAAAATTGACCGGTTAAAGGAAATCAGGGATTCATATGTCAAACGGGATATTCAGGACTCCGGGGTTGCCAATGAGGGAGCCTTTTACCAACTTTTCAGGATCCTGGCCTCACAAAGCGGTAAACTGATGAATGCAAATGAGCTGTCCTCCACTTTGCGCATTAAACATGAAACCGTAAACAATTACATCAACATCCTCAGGAAATGTTATCATGTCTCATTGGTGAAGCCTTTTTTCAGAAATCTCCGCAAAGAACTGGTGAAAATGCCTAAGGTTTTTCTTCTCGACAACGGAATGAGAAATTGTTTGCTGGATAATTTTCAGTCGCCAGCGCACCGGTTGGACAAAGGAGAATTATGGGAGAATTTGGCGTACAGATTACTGATTGACCAGCACGGCATGGATTCCGTCTATTTCTGGCGAACTTCGGCAGGAAATGAAACGGATTTCGTTTTGCCCGACATTGAACAGCCAATGGCCATAGAAGCAAAACTTGACCAGAATCTGATCAGACCGAAAAAGTACCGGATTTTTCAGGAAAATTATCCCGATTTTAGCTTTCGCTTTTTATGGTTGTATCCTTTTGATGAAGATTTTTTCAGAAGAAGTTCAAATTTATAGCTTTGTGTCCGCAAAACGAAGAGAGCTGTAAGTAAAATTTTCGAAATATCCAGTGTGAGAACAAATCTTCATACATTTGTGTAATCGGAATATTTCGTCATGGCAGAATTATGAAAATTGCGATTTTCGGAAGCGGATATGTCGGTCTTGAGACTGGGGCATGTTTGCCGGAGGCGGTGAACAATGATCAGAAATCGATTTTTTTCAATAAAACCATGAAGTATTTCAACAGGGATTCCCTTAAAAACCAACATATATGATCAGAAAAAAAATCTTGGTTACCGGAGGCGCCGGGTTTGTAGGTTCGCATTTGTGTGAAAGGCTATTAAATGATGGATGTGAAGTGGTTTGTCTTGATAATTACTTTACGGGTCAGAAACAAAATATTGTGCACTTGTTGAACCATCCTTACTTTGAATTGGTCAGGCACGACATCACCATGCCCTATTTCATCGAGGTGGACGAAATATATAACCTGGCCTGCCCGGCTTCTCCTATTCATTATCAGTACAATCCGATCAAAACCATCAAGACTTCGGTAATGGGGGCGATCAACATGCTGGGGCTGGCCAAGCGGATCAGGGCGAAAATCCTTCAGGCTTCCACCAGCGAAGTGTACGGAGATCCCATGATCCATCCGCAGGTGGAATCCTACTGGGGAAACGTCAATCCCGTTGGGGAACGCTCCTGTTACGATGAGGGGAAACGGGCGGCTGAAACCCTCTTTGTTGATTATCACAAGCAGAACAAGGTGCGGATCAAAATCATCAGGATTTTTAACACTTATGGACCCCGGATGCACCCCAATGACGGCCGGGTAATCTCCAATTTCATCGTCCAGGCGCTCCAAAATAAGGATATCACCATTCACGGCGATGGGAGTCAAAGCCGGAGTTTCCAGTACGTCGACGACCTGATTGAGGGCATGATCCGGATGATGGCCTCACGCGATGAATTTACAGGCCCCGTCAATATCGGCAACCCGAATGAGTTCACCATTCTGAAACTGGCACAGAAGGTGATCCGCCTCACCGGTTCATCCTCCAGGATCGTATGGATGCCCCGCCCTTCGGATGATCCCACCCAACGACAACCCGATATTTCGTTAGCTAAAAGAGAACTGGACTGGTCGCCTGCCATTCAGTTGGAGGAAGGACTGATGAAAACCATTGATTATTTTAAGACGGTGATATGACCCTGATATAAAATACAAAGAGGTTTTCGATAAGAATTTTAAATATTACGGCAAAGAGGTGGTGATCCAGATCATCACCCATATGGAATCTACTGATGTTTAGTTATTCTTCGGTTTCAATGCATAACGTGGACCGATTGAATAATTGTTGAACTTCTGAACGCCGAAGGCATTGAACGGCGAAGCCTTTGAACTTTATCAGCTTCTAACAAATCTAATTAGTAAACCACCACCGTCAAAGACGGTGGATTTTTAAGTTAAATTAAAATAAATGACGGGAGATTTGGTAATTTCTTTCAGGGGATTTGTATACCAGGGTGAAACCGGATCTTTTTCAACATAGCTTCTGAACAGATCATCCATTACTTTTACCTTTTCCGAAATGGTCTCTTCCGTCACAACCGCAGGATACCCTCCGAAGTTCAGATATTCCTCCAGGAATAACTGTGTCTGTTGTTTTTCGAGGTCAAAATAAAAATCTAACCGGTCTTCCTATTTATGCACAGTTCTGAAGTTCACAAATTCAATGAAATTTGAACAATAATCATGAAAAGTTACGAAGCAATTCGGGTGATCCAATCAGTCCAGGAGGACCCATTTTTATTTTCCGCTGTCGCCGGGTGGGTGATAAGATTCCCCTTTCTGATCGGAACGGCAAGGCCACGGATTTTTTTCGGTAGCTTTAGATTC
>CAZLDP010000360.1:0-3633 GCA_964558145.1 uncultured Prolixibacteraceae bacterium
GGTGTAAGCCACTTTCCCGGAGTAGAAAGGCATCCCGGCTTCCTGCCACGATCCTGGTGCCAATGGGTTTCCGGCAGTGATTTCAAAACCTGCCGGAAGGGGTTTCAACAGGAATTTGCCTGTAACGTAAACGGGGACCAGTTCTGCTAGAATGTGCATCCTGGGTGCGGTAAGGGTAAGCAAGTTCTCACCGTGTTGCAGGTACCTGCCAATTTCAAAGAGGGGAAAATCCCTGTCGATGAAATATCCCTCCCCTGAAGGGGAGACTTTGTTCCCGTTGATGTGTACCTCCCATAAGGAAGGACGTTCCACCACAGCTTTCACGGCGGACAGGGAGGAGAGATCGGTGGCGCTGTCGATCCTGAAATGATAGGTGGCTTCAAAGCGCGAATCTTCTCCGAAGAGGGAATCCAGTTCGAGATAATTCTTCCGGTACTGGATTTTGTGTTGCCAGGGATTGCCGAAAGGAATCCCGTTCTCGCGATAGAGAGCTAGGAGGGCTTGCATGAAGTAGACATCCTTCATTTCGGTTTTGGTTGTTTTCAGATCAAGGTAGTTGAGCACGAGAATGTTGTCGGAGAGCGCCCCGACTTGCATACTGCCGGCCGGATCTATCCTGTTGGTGGGTTCTGCCGGTGTTTGGTATTTGGTTTCACTGGTCCGGCGCGAGGTGACGGCAAAAAGGGCGCTTCCCGCAGGAGGAAGTTGGGCGCTGAAAACAACCTTGCCATCCCGCTGTCCGGCCGGATACGATGTGATCGCGCCGGTAACCAGGTCGAGGCAGCTCACATACATCCCATCCATGGTAATCTCAGCTTCGGCGGGTTTCTCTATATGGGAGTTGACCACAAAAAGCAGTTGCCCGTCATTCAGGATCCGGCGCTGGTGGTAAAGCATGCCGTTCCGGGTAAGGTCTTTCATGCTGAAATCAGCGGAGGCAAGTGCTCCGGCGACAACGGGTTCGTCGATATCCTCTGCAAAGATCCACTGTTCCGGAAAACGGGCGGCCAGTTCATCTGCCTTGCCGGAGATTTCTCCGTCAACCCGCGGAATAGTCCGGGTGAAGGTGATAATTTTACCTCCGCTTTCGAGATACTTCGTGAGTAAGTCGAGGGTGGAAGGGTTGATATTCTCCATTTCAGGGGGGATCAGAACCAGCCTGTAGTCGCGCTGCCCCACTTTAAGCGCTCCGTTTGCAGCACTTCCCATTTCTTTCAGGAGATATTCCGAGCCCAGGTCGTATTCAATCTGCCGTTGCTCCATCCGATAAACCAGGTGTTTAAAGTTCTGCCTGATGTTTTCAATAGCCGGATTTTTTTCTTTCCTTGAAAAATACATCCATGCGGTGGTGTTGGGCTGGAGTAAAAGGGTGCGGTTGACCTGCTCGCCGGCCGACATGGCCATGCTGACCCTCCCGATGTAGTCGCCCAGGAGCCTGTACTGATCCCACCAGGGTTCATGGTACGAAAACGACGGGGGATAGTCAAATTTGCGCACTCCGTTCATGGAGTAATACGACAGATGCTGGTTGACAAAATTGATGCCCATCACGCACTGCCAGTCGACCAGGCGCTTCTGGGTTTCGAAATCCATGTCCCAGCCTCCACCTCCGTAAGTTTCACTCAGGATCCTTTTCCATCCGGCCTGGTTGGCCACACTCCGGGCTTCCCTCACCGCCCGTTCATTGCCGAACTGTCCGCCCTGGCCTTCTCCGTCCATGCGGTTCCCCAGCATATCGACACCGGGCATTTGATGGTACATGTAAAAGGCCGCCTCGTCAAAGCCGTGTGTGGGTTCGGGCCACCCATGCTCCCAGTAGTGGCCGGTCCAATTTAAATGGATGGAATCGCAGTATTGGTTCCAGGGTTTTGCCCAACGGTCGATAAAGAGTTCCAGGATCAACTGGTAATAGTCATGCCTTACTTTTTTCCAGTCACCGGTCTCCTCCGCCAAAGAGGGAAGATTTAACCGCAAATCGTAGCCCCAACGCTCCCTGAAGGCATCCCATAATCCGGGAGTCCATCTTAACAGGGTGCCTTTCGACATGGCGGCTTCGAGATTGGGTTCATCGGTGAAAATCCCGGGAACGGTTTTCTCGAAATCAGCCCGGTTTTTTTCATACCCTTTGGTCATGGTGAGTTCCAGGAACTTTTCGGTAACCCCGGGGTAAAGCAGGTCTACATAAGTGAATCCCCCGTACCAGGGCGATGTTCCCGGATAACTCTTCCTGAAAATATAGTATGGCCCCGGTTTTCCGTTTCTGCCCGATGGCTCCACCCCTACCTCTTCAAACCCGGTTTCGGTTTTTCTGAGGATCACTTCAATGGTATCGGAAGGTGTGATATTCAACTTTTCGGCGATCTCAAGCGTTAATCCTGTTCCATGACAATACGAATCAGCCATCTCTGCCGGCACATGCCCTCCGGCAAATCCCGACGGATAGGAGTTTTCATCGTATATCCACACCTTCATACCCAGTTCCTTCCCTTTCTGAACGGTGTAATCAAAAAGCCGGAACCACTCTTCGGAAAGGTATTCCGTAAGCAAACCCGGACGGGGATGGACAAAAACTCCCCCAATACCGGCCTTTTTGAATTCCTTCATCTGAAAGTCGATCCCCTCCTCACTGATTTGCTCATTCCAGTCCCATAAAGGAGCGCTCCGGAATTCCGCGGGAGGGTCTGCAAAATGTTTTTTGAGTCCTGAAACAGAACCGGTTTCTGCGGGCCCGGTGTCGCGGCAACCGGTAAACGCCACGGCGCTTAGAAGAAACGCCCCGGCAATGATAAAATGAACTGTTTTTATCCTCATACTATAGTGGTTATGGATTAGTCATTCCGGAGTGGTTGAAAGTAGAAAATAATCACCTGAACTCCAACTCTCCCCAGATTATATTTGAAATCTTTCCTCTATTTTGATGGGGATTTTCCCATCATCAGTTTTCGGTTACTTCCCGGGAAAGTAGTAATTCATGACTTCTATTCTGTCATCTGCAGGAAATTATTTAAATTTGGATCAAACTGAACTTTTAATGCGATATGATGAATAAGATATTGTCAGTTAGAATGATCCTGTCGATAGGGGTCCTTTCCGGATTGTTGTTCATTTCCGGCTCCTGTCACCTGGGGAAGGATTCGACTAATGCCGTTAAGTTGGGTTTTCCGGAAGGTAAAAAAGTGTTGCTGCTACACATGGATGATGCAGGCATGTGCCAGGAGGCCAACCAGGCTGTTATGGAATATATTGAAAACGGTCATCTGCAGTCGGCAGCGGTGATGATGCCCTGTGTTACAGCCCGGCCGATGGTGGAATGGGCTGTGGCAAATCCGGCGGCAGATATCGGGGTTCACCTGACCCTCACGAGCGAATGGAAAACCTATCGGTGGGGCTCTGTGGCGCCTTCGGCGGAAGTCCCTGGCCTGCTTGACCCCGACGGCAAAATGTGGCGCAATGTGCCCGATGTCGTCCTCCACGCCACCGCACAGGAAGTGGAAACCGAAATCAGGGCTCAGATCGACAGTATGATTGCCATCGGCCACCGTCCAACCCATATCGACACCCATATGGGAACCCTGTACGGCTCACCCGCTTTTGCAAAAGCCTTCCTTAAAGTTGCCGCAGAATATTATATCC
>CAZLDP010000361.1:0-3629 GCA_964558145.1 uncultured Prolixibacteraceae bacterium
CCGGCGACCTCATGATTATGAATCATGCGCTCTAACCAGCTGAGCTACCTCGCCTCTTTCCAATGAACTTTTCAAATTCGAGGTGCAAATATACAATTTATTTGAAAAGAATGGTATTTGTTGAAAAAATAGTATATTGGAAACGGATTTGAAATATCCGGTTCATCTTATAATATTTCGCCTATCCTTGATGATATACCGTATGACCAGGAAAAATAAAATCCAATTGGAATACCTTGTCAATTGCTCGCCGAAAGTCCTTTTTAACCGGCTCAGCACACCTTCAGGTCTGGCTGAATGGTTTGCCGATGATGTCAAGGTCGATGGAAAGGAATTCACTTTTTACTGGAAAGGATCGGAAGAAGTGGCCGAACTCTCCCTCTTTAAGGAAAATAAACTCGCCCGCTTTACCTGGAAAGAGGATGGTCATGCCTATTTTGAATTCCGGATTTCGCAGCACGAACTAACGGGCGATGTGTCGCTGTTAGTGACCGACTTCGGTTCGGACGACGAAATGGCGGTAATCGAATCCTTATGGAATAACCATATTGCCGAGTTGAAACATATCATCGGGGCGTAATGCTTTTCTCATTTTTCGTTCTTTAAAAAACCTTAGCTTTGTAGCTTTCGTAGTTTAGATTTCCACTGGAATGAAACGATTACACTGGTATGTGTTTAAGACTTTCTTAGGTCCCTTTGTATTGACCTTTTTTATCTGCATGTTTATCCTGCTGATGCAATTCCTGTGGAAATACGTCGATGACCTGGTCGGGAAAGGTTTGGATTGGGGTATCCTGGCTGAACTCCTTTTTTACGCCTCTTTCGGATTGCTTCCCTTTGCCTTTCCCCTCTCCATGTTGCTGGCGTCCATCATGTCGTTTGGCGAGTTAGGTGAAAACTATGAACTGGTCGCCATGAAATCCTCAGGGATCTCCCTCTTCAGGGTGATGAAACCCCTGATCGCAGTGGCCATCCTGGTCTCCTGCGTGGCATTTGGCTTTGCCAACTATGTATTGCCCCATACCAACCTCCGGTTTACCACCCTCTTGTTTAGTGTGAAGCAACAGCGACCCGAAATGGTGCTCCAGGAAGGGGTTTTCACCAACGAAATCGACGGGTACAGCATCCGAGTGGGCAAAATCGACAATAAAACCAATACCCTGCATGACATCCTGATTTATGACCATACCAACAACAAGGGGAACCAAAGTGTGACCGTGGCCGATTCCGGTTTTCTGAATATCACCGAAGACAAAAACTACATGGTTCTTACCCTGTTCAACGGTGAAAACTTCTCGGAAGAGGATATGGCACGAAACCGGAATAACTATCCCTTCCGGAGGGATCGCTTTTACAAACAGGTTCTGAATGTCAGGGTGATGAACTTTGATTTTCAGCGTAGCGATGAAAATATTTTCAAAAACAGTTACCGGATGCTGAATATCAAACAACTGATGCTGGCCAGGGACTCGCTCTCCACCGATTTCAAACAACATGTGAAAAATTTTGTTCTCAACACCCGGTACATGACTCACCTCGACTTGCGGCTCAGTGCCAGAATTTTCGGGAACGACTCGCTCCTGAACATTTATGCGGTGGATTCCCTTACTTTGGTGCCGGAACACCTGTTGTTACCCAGAAATGAAAATTGGAATAGTGCCGAGATTATTCAAAATGCCATCTACAATGCAAGAAACAACTTTCAGGAGATCAACAATATAGAAAACAACCTCTATGGCAGGAAGCGCAGAATCAACATGCACAGCATGGAATTTCACCGTAAATTTACCCTGTCGTTTGCGGTTTTGATTTTCTTTTTCATCGGAGCCCCCCTGGGGGCCATCATCCGGAAGGGAGGACTCGGGATGCCGGTAGTGGTTTCCATCCTCCTATTTATCCTCTATTATATTTTTTCCATGACCGGGGAAAAATCGGCAAGGGAGGATGTCTGGAACATGGCTTCCGGAATGTGGTTCTCCTCTTTTGTGTTCCTGCCTGTGGGAATCTGGCTGACCTACAAGGCAGTAACCGACTCGGCGATTATGTCGGCTGAGACTTACACCAATTTTTTCAAAAAGATACTACCTGCGAAGGTAATGAACAGGCTTTTCAAAAATGAGGATCCTGCAACTGACCAATAAACCTCCCTGGCCTGCCAGAGATGGCGGATCCATTGCCATGTGGAACCTGACCAAGGGATTTGCCGGATTGGGACATCGGGTAACGGTTCTCTCCATGAATACCTTAAAACACCATACCCAACCCGATGCCATCCCCGAACAGGTGCGACAGATTGCCAATTTCCGGTTTGTGGATGTACCCGCAGCCGTATCTCCGGTAAAAGCCCTACTCAATCTTTTATTTTCTAATGAACCGTACAACGCAGTCAGATTCATCTCGCCTCACTATGCTCATGCACTGGAGGAAGCGCTTCAGGAAACCCATTTTGACATCGTTCAACTTGAAGGGGTATACCTTGCCCCCTATCTCCCGATAATCAGGAAACACTCCGAAGCAAAAACCGTTCTCCGGGCCCATAATATTGAATCTGAGATATGGGAACGAATGGCCAGCCTCTCTTCAGGAGTTAAAAAATGGTACCTGCTAAATCTTGCCAGGCGAATCCGCCGTTTCGAATTGAAGTGGCTGAATGCATATGATTTGCTGGTTCCCATTACCGGTCGCGACGGGGAGTGGTTTTCCAGAGCCGGAAATCAGAAACCGATGGAGATCTCCCCTACCGGAATCGACCTCGATCAATACCTTCCATCCCCGGAAAAACCAGCCTTTCCATCCCTCTTCCATATTGGTTCACTCGACTGGCCGCCCAACCAGGAAGGGTTAATGTGGTTTTTCGACCACATCTGGAGTTCCATCGCCGAAAAATATCCCGGCCTTCGTTTTTACATCGCAGGGAGAAATGCTCCTGAAGGGTTGGTTTCGAAGTTCCGCAGGCCGAATGTGGTTTTTTTAGGGGAAGTGGAGGACGCACAAAGTTTTATCCAGTCGAAAGCGATAATGGTGGTACCGCTATTTTCGGGCAGCGGCATGAGAATAAAAATAATTGAAGGAATGGCCCTGGGCAAAGCCATCGTCTCCACCACAATCGGAGCAGAAGGACTTCCGGTCACTTCAGGGCTGAATATCCTGCTTGCCGACAAGCCGGAAGAATTTATCCGGTGTATGGAAGAACTGATTGAAGACCCCGTCTTTTGTGATCAACTCGGCTTTGAGGCAAAAAAATTCATCAGAGACTATTTTGACAATAAAGTTATCGCCGGACGGCTTGCCCGGTTTTATCAGGACCAATGCGTATGATGCTCCATTTTCTTTTTTGGCTGATGCTATTGGCACTATTTTACAGTTATGCCGGTTATGCGCTGATTCTCAGGGCACTTGTCGGCATCAAACGGCTGCTTCCATCTCATAGAACCAAGCTGCCTGACCCTGAGTTTGAACCGGAGGTTACCCTTTTTGTCACTGCTTACAACGAAAAAGAATATGTAACCCGCAAAATTTCCAACTCCTTCTCGCTCGACTATCCCCGTGAAAAAGTACAGCACTTGTGGATCACCGATGGTTCGGATGACGGCACATATGAAATGTTAAGGGAAATTGAAGGAGTTGAA
>CAZLDP010000362.1:0-3626 GCA_964558145.1 uncultured Prolixibacteraceae bacterium
GACCGATACGATTCTTATGTTTTCATCCCTACTGATTCCATCGCTTGCCCCGGCAAGAATAAGCCGGCGCTCATTCAGAAAAACTTCATACATTTGCCTTAAAGATTAGTCATATGAATGTTGAGGAAACCATGCAACGGGAAGTCTCCCGGATGCTCCTGCAAATTAACACAATAAAAGTTCAACCTTCAAATCCCTTTACCTGGGCCTCAGGGTGGAAGGCGCCCATCTACTGTGACAACCGGAAGATTCTCTCCTTTCCGGATACCCGGACTTTCATAAGGGACGCATTTGCCGGAATTGTGGCCGACAAGTACCCTGAAGCAGAGATAATTGCCGGTGTGGCCACCGGAGCCATTGCCCACGGAGTATTGGTGGCTGAAAAGCTGAATCTTCCGTTTATCTACGTGCGGCCGGAACCCAAAAGCCACGGTCTGGAAAACCTGATTGAAGGAGATTTTAGACCTGGGCAAAAGGTAGTGGTCATTGAAGATCTGGTGTCGACCGGTACCAGCAGTCTAAAAGCTGCAAAGGCGATTGCCGGCAATGGAGGAGTTGTGCTTGGGATGGTGGCAATTTTCACCTATGAGTTTCCCCTGGCACGTGAGAACTTTGTACAGGCAGGTCTGGATCTGACCACGCTGAGCAGCTATCAGATTCTCATCGAACAGGCTCTTGAAGCAGGAGAAATCACCTCCGATCAGCTTGAAAGCCTCATGCAATGGCGTGAAGACCCCGCAAACTGGGGCAGATGATTTCGTTCCTCTCACAATGAGGAATTCAGAAAATAATCAATTTAAATTATTCAATTCATGTCGGTTAGCCAATACGTCAGCCAGATTAAGGTAATTGATCACCCGATTGAACCCGTTTTCCATACCCTTTCCGATTTCAGGAATTTATCGTCATTTCTGAACGAGTCGATATTGTCAGGTTTGGCAGACCAGGTACCCCAGTTTGCCATCCGGAATTTTGAATCGGACATTGATTTCTGCCGTTTTGAAATAGGAGGTATGGGTCAGGCTAAAATCAGGATTGTGGAAAGAACTCCGTTTTCAACCATAAAGTTTCGTGGCGAGGGAAAGCTGTCTGTGGAACTTACTTTCTGGATCCAGTTGCTGCCGGTGGACGAAGCGCATACAAAAATGAGACTGACCCTTCGCGCTGAGATGGGTATGGTGGTGAAAATGCTGGTGGGCAACAAGTTGGAAACAGGGATTGATCAGTTGGCCGATGCCTTGACACGGATACCCTATCACTGATCAGAGGATCATCTCCAGCGATTTAAAAGGCCACGCGGTAACAATCCCGTCTTGCTCTTCAAGCAGAAGCTGCCCGAACTCATCGGTGCCCCTGATGACAGCCTTAAAGATTCTTTGCCGGTCGCGAAAAGGGGCGAAAACTCCCAACCTGAATAATTGTTCAAGATAGTGCCGACGGACCACATGCTCCTTTCCCTCCCTCAGAAGTTGGTACCAGTTCATGATTTCACCGGTAATGGCATGGAGTACTTCCATTAAATGAAATTCTTTTCCGCAAACCTGGGCGAGAGAAGTGGCATGCGGCAGATGAGAAGGAAACCGGGTTTGATTCACATTAAGCCCTATCCCGGCTATTGAAGCATGGAGATGCGTATTCATTACCGTATGTTCAATCAGAATGCCGGCCATCTTTTTACCACCCGACATGATGTCGTTGGGCCATTTGATTTTCACATCTCCGGTGTGGTTCTTTAAAAATCCGGTGATTCCAAGCGATACAGCCTGTGAAAGAAGAAACTGCCTTGAGGCAGGAAGAAAGGTGGGGTAGAGGACCATGCTGAATGTCAAATTCTGATTTTCCGCTGATTCCCAGACATTTTTTCCGTGCCCCCTTCCCTGCGTCTGCCGAAATGTCAATACGACGGTACCCTCCTCTGCACTTCGGGTTGAAATGAGCCGGGTGGCATAGTTGTTGGTGGAATCCACCTCGTTGAGCAGTATGACCCTCGGAGAGGGTGTTGCCGGTGATTGCATCATGAAATTGTTGAGAAAGGAACCAAGTCTGCGGTTCAAAATAAGAGACAAAAATCAGAACTTGCAAAACGGGGAGACTTTTTCTTTAAAACCGGGATCACCTGGAAGGCGCTCACTTCAATTTCTTATCTTTGTAATGTCAAAGGAAATAGATGGAGAAAAAATATATTGAAACTAGCCGGATTGTGGAAGCTGCTACGGAAGGGATCCGGCGGCTTAAAGGAAAAAAGACTGCCCTTATTGACCTGACCAGCATTCACCATACGGAATGTGAATTTTTTGTGATTTGTCATGGTACTTCCAATACCCAGGCCGAAAGCATAGCCCAGTCAGTTGAAGATACGGTGCTGGAGATGACCGGCTTAAAAACGTGGCATAAGGATGGTTACAAAAACGCCATTTGGATTCTGCTCGATTATGGAGAGGTAATGGTTCATGTTTTCCGTGAGGATGCACGTAATTTCTATAATCTGGAAGGTCTGTGGGCAGATGCGGCAGTTGAATTTTTGTTGGATGAAAATTAACCGAAAAAAAACGATGTCAGATAGCAAAAACGATCAGAATGGTACCAAACGGGATCAGGGCAATCCTTTCGGAAATCAGGGTGCTCCCGGTCCCAAACCTAAATTTAATCTATACTGGTTTTACGGGATCATTGCCGTCATGTTCCTGGTGGTGAATTATTATTTTTCAGGAAGCAAAGGTCCGGTAGAAACAAATTGGAACAAGGTTAAAACAATCATGCTTGCGCAGCATGATATTGACCGTATCGTAGTGATTAACAATGAAAAAGCTCTTCTTTATCTTAAGGAAGACCGGGTTGCCAAATACAAGGATGAACTGGAAGGAACTTTTACCAAACCCGCTGTGGGAGGACCTCATTTTTATTGGACCATTGGGTCGGTCGAAACCTTTGAGCAGAAACTCATGGAAGCCCAGGAAGGATTTGCTGCACCAGAGAGAGTTGAAGCAGAATACCGGAATGAACGGAACTGGGTTAACGAGATTTTATGGTCGCTGGGTCCGTTTTTGCTGTTGATACTGCTGTGGTTTTGGTTCTTCCGGCGCATGAGCAAAGGTGGCGGGGGACCCGGCGGAGGGATATTCAGTGTGGGGAAATCGCAGGCCAGGGTTTTTGACAAGGATTCAAGGGTGAATACCACCTTCAGGGATGTAGCCGGTTTATCGGAGGCCAAGCAGGAAGTGGAGGAGATTGTGGAGTTTTTAAAGAACCCCACCAAGTTTACCAAGCTTGGGGGGAAAATCCCCAAAGGCGCATTGCTGGTAGGTCCTCCCGGGACGGGTAAGACCCTGTTGGCCAAAGCTGTGGCCGGCGAGGCCAATGTTCCATTCTTCTCAATGTCGGGATCCGACTTCGTGGAGATGTTTGTCGGGGTGGGAGCTTCCCGTGTGAGGGACCTTTTCAAACAAGCCAAGGAGAAAGCCCCCTGCATCGTTTTCATTGACGAAATTGATGCCATCGGCCGGGCAAGAGGCAGGAATCCCAATTTCGGGTCGAATGATGAACGGGAAAATACCCTGAATCAACTTCTGACCGAGATGGACGGGTTTGATACCAACAGCGGGGTGATTGTGCTGGCTGCCACCAAC
>CAZLDP010000363.1:0-3622 GCA_964558145.1 uncultured Prolixibacteraceae bacterium
TGGAAATCCCCTCCCCGTAAAGGATGTCAAATTCAGCCTTTCTGAAAGGAGGAGCAATCTTGTTCTTCACCACTTTTACCCTTACATTGCTTCCGGTCACCTCTTCTCCGTCTTTAATCTGGCCAATCCGGCGAATGTCGAGACGCACCGATGAATAGAATTTAAGGGCATTCCCGCCCGTGGTGGTTTCAGGATTTCCGAACATCACCCCGATCTTTTCGCGAAGCTGGTTGATGAAAATGCAGCAGGTGCGGGTTTTGCTGATGTTGGCAGTTAGTTTCCGCAGAGCTTGCGACATCAGCCGGGCCTGAAGACCCAGCTTGTTTTCGCCCATGTCGCCTTCCAACTCAGCTTTCGGCGTAAGGGCCGCCACAGAATCAATAACCACAATGTCGACCGCTCCTGATCTGATCAGATTGTCGGCAATTTCCAGCGCCTGCTCTCCATGATCGGGTTGCGAAATCAGCAGCTCCTCGATGTTGACACCCAGTTTACGGGCATAATAGGGATCAAAAGCATGTTCTGCATCGATAATGGCTGCAATCCCTCCAGCTTTCTGTGCTTCGGCAATGGCGTGAATGGCCAAGGTTGTCTTTCCTGACGACTCGGGACCAAATATTTCAATAATTCTGCCCTTCGGATATCCGCCGATTCCCAGGGCCACATCCAGACCAATGGAACCGGAAGAGATGGCAGGCACATCTTCCACAGGCTTGTCACCCAACCGCATGATGGAACCTTTTCCAAAACTCTTCTCAATTTTGTCAAGGGTAAGCTGAAGCGCCTTCAGCTTTTCTTTGTTCACAGCGGACTGCTCTTCTTTTGTCATGATTCAGATTGATTATATGTTTAGTAATTTTTCGATCTGCATGGAATGGTTTTTGGTATCCACACGGGTGATCACCTCACTGATAATTCCCTTTTCATCGATAAGAAAAGTAGTCCGCAACACACCCATGTAAGATTTTCCGTACAACTTTTTCTCTCCCCACACCCCATACAGTTCCATGATGCGATGGTCGGGGTCGGAAATGAGATTGAATTTCAAACCATATTTCTGAATAAATCCCTGATGAGAGCGGACAGAGTCGGGACTGACACCGACAATTTCAAACCCCCTGGCTATCCATTCTGAATAATTGTCGTTTAAATTGCATGCTTCGGCAGTACAACCGGGAGTGTTATCCTTTGGATAGAAATAGAGAATAATTTTCTTCCCTGCAAAACTACCGGATGAAATCTCATCCCCATTCTGGTTGATCCCCTTGAAAGCCGGGGCTTGGTCTCCTTTCTTCAGCGTTGTCATTCGTTGTGATATTGCGATTTCTACAAAGATAAACCATTCCTTGCTATATCCCTCTTTTCTGACGGATTTGGCCGGTTTGGTTACCCAAATTTAAATATTATGGAGAAATTTGCACAATTATTGTAATTTTATAGTTTGAATGAAAGATAGAAAAGTGATGATTCCCGAAAAGTATTTGTGCCGAATGATTCTGGTGATGTTCTGTGCATGGATTCTTGGTTATGCAAACGGATCCGTAGCTTATCCCGCACCCCAGGATCAGAGGGAAACTGCCATATCGCTGTTTCAGGAGGGGCAATATGCAAAAGCTCTGCCATTATTTACCAAACTGAACTATGATTTCCCCTACGATTACCTGTTGAAATATTTTACGGGAGCCTGTTTGGTCGAAACCGGCAATTATGGCGTGGAAGCGGAGAAGAATCTTATTCTGGCTTCTTCGAAAGAGGTTCCTTCTAAAGTCTTCTATTATTTAGGCATGATCTACCATGCCCGTGGAAGCTGGAACAGCGCCCAACGCTACTACAACCGGTTTAAAAACAACGCTGACTCGCTTCAGGTGAGGGAGTTGATGATCGATGAACTTGCCGATCAGTGCTATCGCCAGATCAATCCCTTCGTATCCGTTGAAACAGCAGATACCTTAACCTCTCCATCCGGAAAGGGTGTCGGCAGCCGGATGGAAAAACCGGTTGAAATAGAGGCGGTTCCAGGATCAGATCCTCTTCCGGCCCGGCAAGAGACGCAAGACGTAGTTCCCGGACCGGAGACTGTGGTATCTCCGGCTTCTCCTTCTTCCACAGCAGAAATTCATGAACCCCGCATAGCCGACAGTGTAACCGTTGTTCCTGTTCAATCTACTCCGGAAGCTTCATTGCCGGCCGAAACAGGGGTCCCCCTCAAATTTTTCAATTTCAGGATCAATGATAAGGTAACCTACCTGATTGAAGATATGTTTCAGGAGGAGGAGGCTCTCAGGGAATTCAGATTGGCTGAAAGCAGTAAATCCACGCTCGATTCCATATTGGGTGATTTGGACCGGATGAGGAAACGCTACCATGAGACAGCTAACCCCATCGTCAGGGATTCTATAGCCCGTGCGATTCAGGATTCGGAAACCCGTTCCATCTTACTGAAAGGGGAGGTGGCCACTCATTACCGCCGGGCTGCAACACTGGAAAACGAATGGTGGAAAGATGCTGACTTTTCAGTATATCAATCTTTTGCGCAAATACGCGATTCGGTGGATAAGCTTAGAATGTCCCCGCCTCTTCCGGTGGTTCTCCCCGAAGCGATTGTAGCTAAAGCTGCCGCTGATACTATCCCTGACGGGAAGCAGGAGGTAAATGCCGTAGAATCGGAGGAAGGAAAGGGAGATGAGGATGTTATTACCTACAGAATTCAGATTGGGGCCTACGGGAAAACCATACCTTCACAGAAAAAGGTATTGTTTGACAAAATTTCCAAAATCAGGATCATCGACACCTATGTCAATGATGAAGGGTTGACCGTATATACCACAGGCAATCTCACTGATTTTAAGGATGCGGTAACATTGCAGAACCAGGTGAGGCTCGAGGGAATAAAAGATGCCTTTGTTATAGCCATGAAAGGTGGAAAAAGAATACCTTTACCAAAATAAGTAAAAGCGAGATGACATCTGAAAAAATCCGGAAGAGACCTTCAGGGAAGGAAGAAGATTCGATTGCCGATGACAAAATACTCATTCTATACAATGACGATATTCACACTTTCGATTATGTGATTGATGCATTGGTGGAAATCTGCGGGCATGAGTACCTTCAGGCATCCCAGTGTGCCACCATCACCCATTATAAAGGAAAGTGCGACATCAAAAAGGGGGATTTCTCCAGCCTGAAAATCATGAAGGATGCGCTGAGTGATCGGGAACTTTCTGTAACCATTGACTGATATGACCATTCTTACCATCATTTTTCTGATCCTGATCGGATTGTTACTCCTCATACTCGAATTTGCCGTTATACCGGGAATTACCATTGCCGGAATCGGCGGAGTCGCCATGCTCATTGGCAGTGTCTATCTTGCCTTTTCAAAATATGGTGTGGCGGCTGGTTTTCTGACCCTCCTGGTCGTTATCATATCGGGTCCGCTGATTTTTTACTATTTTTTCAAGTCCAGGGCGGGAAAAAAACTGGTTCTTAACACCCATATTGAAGGGAAAGTGGAGACTTTCAATGCCGAAAAAGTGCATATCGGAGATACCGGGATTACCCTGGGGCGGCTTGCCCCTTCAGGAAAAGTCAGGGTGAACGGAGAGACCGTGGAGGCGCAAAG
>CAZLDP010000364.1:0-3618 GCA_964558145.1 uncultured Prolixibacteraceae bacterium
TCGTAACCCGAACCAAACATCCGGAGATCCATGTAAAAATTCATCACCTCGCACTCCGGATAACGCTCCCTGACCGAAATCGCCTGTTTTACCCCCGTAATGCAGCAGACTTTGGAACAATAACGGTTTCCGGTCTTGGCATCGCGCGATCCCACGCAATGGACAAATGCAACCCGGCGTGGGGCCTCCCCATTGATGAAAAGTCCCGTTTCAGGATCTTCGAGTCGCTTTTCCAGATCGGGAGAGGTGATCACACGGGGATAAATTCCATACCCGTACTCTTCTTTCCGGGAAGCATCGAAGAGGGTAAAGCCGTTGGCCAGGATCAGCGCATCGTACCGGGCCTGTTCTCCCGTGCCGGTGGTCAGATGAAAGCCCCCCTCCACCCTGGCAATATCCGTAATCGGCGTACCGGTTCTGACCTCCACGCCATTTTTCTCGACATCCTTCAGAAATCCGTTCAAAACTACTGCCGCATCGTTCCTTCCCGGGAATAGTGCATGCCACCGGGCAAGATGACCTCCCGGCAGTCGCTCCTTTTCATACAGACCTGCTTCCACACCAGCCTGTTTCAGGGCAAGGGCGGCAGCTATACCGGCCACTCCGGCCCCAATTACTGCTACACGCTGCTTCACATTAGCTAATTTTATCTCTCTTCTATCACTATCCTTGTCATTATCGTGCCTGTGGCGTTCAATGGTTCAAAGGCTTCGCCGTTCAAAAGTTCAAAAATTGCAGACTTCAGATCGCAGATTTCTGATTTGGAACAACGGAATACTTAATGTTAATTGTTCATTGCTAATTGCTAATTGCTAATTGTTCATTCAGCTTCGCTGCATTTTCTGTCGTCGCTCGGCATAGCTCAAGCAAGCTTGGCTCTACACTCGCTCCTAAGAAAATTGCTCATTGCTCATTGTTTTATAGCGAATCAGAGGCAGCAATAATCAGGCACCATAGGCTGTCCGATGTATTTTCCGTCCCTGCTAAGGTATTTTTTGCCGGGATCATAATTGATTCCCATTCTTCTAAGTACCGGTTCCACATCCACCTGGTGCATCTGAAGTCCCAGATCCCAGGGATCCATGCCCAGAATCAGTCCGGCCATTTCCTCATAGGTCAGAACCGGAATTCCACGTCCATCGGGGCCAAAGGTAATCCCTTCCATTTCTCCCATCGTATACTGCCACTTATCCATAAACATGGCACAACCCGGACAATTGGCCACGATAAAATCGGGTTTATACGGCGCCAGCGACTCCAGTTTCTTCCGGGTGTTGGCTACCGAATATCCCCTGTTTTCTCTTACCAGGTAATGGCGGAATCCAAAACCGCAACAATGCCTTCGCTCCGGATAATCGATCACCTTGCCTCCCCATGCTTCGATCATCCCGCTCAATACCTTGGGAAATTCAGCGCCTCCCTCTCCCTTGTCGGGAAAAATTTTGGCATAATGGCACCCCACATGTTCGGCGATCCGAAGAGGTGATTCCCCTGAATGCGATGTAAGAGCATATTTGGCGCCGGCGAAAATCTCGTTTCTGAATTTATAGATGGCATCGGAGGTGTGGACCACATTTCCGGGGATATTGAACTCTCTGCGCGTGGCCTTCCAGAGGTGTTCCCTGGTTTGGGCAAGCGTCTCCGGATGGTGTTCCCACATATGCAGAATCTCGTTATAGATTCCGAAAGAGGTTACACACGACACCAGAAAGTTGGAATAACCGGTTTCAGTCATCAGGGCAAAATGGCGGGCTACCACCGTCATGATGGTCTGCAATGGAATCACGTCGGAATGATATGCAATCCCGGTACAGGAAGTATGGCGCGGATCATCCAGCACATCTTTTCCCAAAACATCTCGCATGATGGTGAGAAAAGCCTTTTCAGAACCCGGGAAAAAGGTCTGCCGGATACAACTACGCACGAAAAAATAGTGGTCATCCGCAATGTTCTTCTGGTAATTTCTCCAGGAAATTATCTTATTCTCTCCTGTTTGCATCGTTTCAGGAAATTATTTATTCTTCACTAAAATATTCTATAAGCTGGAACATTCTGTCCCCACCCGTTTCGCGGAAAATGGCACGCAGTTCCTCCATGCTCTCCTCATCAATTTTTCGCACAGCGCCAGGCCCCTCACGGTACATATTCGCACCCAAACGTTCATAGACATCCTGCCGGTTTTCATAAATCCATTCCCACACGGTTCCCTGTTCAGGATGTTTCTCCGGAAGAAGCGTGTCGGGATGGACACAATACCCATGACTGAGAATATTATTCGCAACGGCCCTTTTGATTTTCAACTGTTGTCTTCCCTTGGCGGAATGGACAAAATTCCCCGTCTCCTGTGAAACCTTCCGCAAAGCCTGGATAACCATGCCAGGGGTATTCTCGCGCGGACAGCGTGTCTTGCACGACATGCACTGCCCGCAATTCCAGATGGTCTCGCTTTTGAGCAGCTTCTCCAGCTCATCCTCACGATGTTTTTGCACAATGAGCATCACTTTCCGGGGGTCATAATCATAGAATTCCGCGGCAGGGCAAATGGCAGTGCAAACCCCGCAACTGATACAGGCTTTCAGACCGTCACGGAAGCGGACATCTTCATTCAGTAATTCCAGGTAGCTCATCGGAATTTGGTTAGCAGTTTTGTCATCATCAAAACTACACACCCGATGAGTGAGAGAAAACAGTATAAAAACCTATTTTTGCGGTACGTAAAAATACGTAATCGGCGTTAAGAATATTTCAAAAGTTGTTAAGGAGTTTAGTGGTCCGGTGTCTATAGATTGTCCGCCGGATAAATCAGTTGCCATAGTTGTTTTTCATGGCCCAGGCCACCAGGTTGGCAGTATTCCGGCAATGGGTCTTTTCCAGGATGTTGGCCCGGTGTTTTTCTACCGTACGTTTGCTGAGAAAGAGCTTTTCGGCAATTTCGCCTGCTGAAAATCCCAGGCAGATCAGCTCCACGATTTGGGTTTCGCGGTCCGACAGGATTTCATCGCGCATTTGGGGCCGGTGAGTCACCAGGGAATAGAGCATTTCTTGGGAGAAACAGTTTTCTCCCCTAATTACCTTGCTGATTGAATCGGCCACTTCGTCGATGTCGCTATCTTTGCGAAGAAATCCCTTTGCCCCGGCCTGGATCATCCTCAGATAGTATTCCTGTTCACCGAACATCGACAGGGCAACGATTTTGACGCCGGGATAGAGGGTAATAGCTTTTGTGGTAGCTTCCACCCCATCCATCACAGGCATAGAAATATCCATCAGCACCACATCGGGCACCAATACTGCCATTTTATCCAGGAACTCAGCCCCGTTGGATGCTTCCCAGACCACCCTGAAAGAGTATTTACTTTTAGTGAGCAAAGAGACCAGTCCTTTGCGGAACAGGGTGTGGTCATCGACAACTGCTATGCTTGTTTCTTCCATGATTGCGTCGGTTTAAAAGTGGCTATTCAAGGTCAGCAGGCTGCAATATGCAGGATATCAGAACAGAAAAACCGCCTCCTTCAACGGGATTCAGCTCTATTTTTCCGTCGATGGCCCTCAGCCGGGATTCTATATTCGATAAACCCATGCCCGGGTGACCCGACAAACTGGTTCCCGGAGCCAATC
>CAZLDP010000365.1:0-3618 GCA_964558145.1 uncultured Prolixibacteraceae bacterium
TCTTTCCATTCGCCGGCAAGTTCCTTCAGCCGGGCAACCAGCCGCTCCAGGGCAGGATAAACCACCTGATCAAGGGCCTCTTTGATAGAAAGCGGTATCGCTGTGTTGTTAATGTCCTGAGAAGTAAGCCCGAAATGGATAAACTCCTTATAAGAGGCCAGTCCCAACTGGTCAAATTTTTCTTTCAGATAATATTCCACTGCCTTTACATCGTGGTTGGTGACCTTTTCGATCTCCTTCACCTGTTGGGCATCTTCCGGAGAAAAGGTATTCATAATATCTTCAAGCTGACCGACAGCGTGGGCAGGGACACCGGCTAACTGAGGCAGGGGAATTCCGCAAAGCGCTTTAAAATAAAGCACTTCGATCTTTATCCGGTAACGGATTAGGGCAAATTCGCTGAAAAAATCTTCCAGCTTTTCCACTTTGCTCCTGTAGCGGCCGTCAACCGGAGAAATAGCCGTTAAAGTATTCAGAATCATTGCGATAAAATATGTGAATCAGGCAAAGGTAGGAAAAACCGCGCAATGATTCTCGTTATGACCCGGCATGCTGACTTTTTTCACGATTCGTTAAGGGAATATTGGCTAATTTTGCCTGACTTAGGGTAGATTCCCCTGTTAAATCATCAGATGAAGCGTTATTCCATTTCCCTGATCTCTTATCTGAACAGCCGTCCTTTTTTATATGGTATCGAGAACGCTCCTTTGAAGGAGGATGTGGAGATTTTTCTGGATATTCCGTCAAAAACTGCGGTCAAATTGATCCATCGCCAGGCCGATGTGGGATTGGTGCCGGTGGGGGCGCTGACCGACCTGCCCGGATACCGGATTGTCAGCGATTATTGTATCGGAGCCGCTGGTCCGGTCAGAACAGTCGTTCTGGCCAGTGAGGCTCCGCTGGATGAGGTGGAAGCCATTCAGCTCGATTACCAGTCACGTTCTTCCGTATTGCTGGTCAGGATTTTATCGCGCTTTTTCTGGAAGCGGGAATTCCGCTGGGAAAAGAGCAGCCTGGGTTACGCAAAACGGGTAATCCAGGGAAAAACTGCTGCGGTGGTGATTGGCGACAGGGTTTTTGATGTGGAGAAACGTTACCGGTATATTATCGACCTTTCGGATGAATGGATGAAGTTTACAGGATTACCTTTTGTATTTGCCGTGTGGGTTGCCATGGAGGAGCTTCCGGAATCTTTCCGGGAACAGTTCAACACAGCCATCGGCTTGGGTGTGAAAAGTGTGCCGGAGGTGCAGGAAATGGTGAAAGGAGATTATCCCGGGGTTGATTTGAATCGCTACTTCACGGAGAATATCAGCTACATCCTTGATGAATCCAAGCGGCAGGGGATGGCTCGGTTTCTGGAGCTGGCCACCCGGCTTCCCGAAATCACACCCTGATGACACCCTGCTCTTACGAAATTTTACTAATTTAGAGCATTCAAAATTTTCAGTTGCCATTGGAAAAGTGAAGCAAGGATAATCGTCTGCATTTTTTGTTAATAATTTCATAATGATGATAACGAGGTTTTTACTGCCGGTATTGCTGGGATGTTTCCTGGCGGGTCAGGGACGGGCTGAAGAGAAAGTGGTCTATAAGCTAAATATCAAACAGGAGATCACCAGGGCAACATGGAGGCAGACCCAGCAGGCTTTTGAGGCAGCCGACTCACTTGGTGCAGGGTTGTTTCTGATCCATTTGAATACCTACGGAGGTACTGTTTTGGATGCCGACTCCATCCGTACCCGCATTCTGCAAAGCCGCATTCCGGTCGTGGTTTTTATCGACAACAATGCCGCTTCTGCGGGTGCGTTGATCTCCCTTGCCTGCGACAGTATTTACATGCGTCCCGGGGGCAGTATCGGGGCAGCCACGGTGGTAAACCAAACCGGCATCCCCATGCCCGACAAATACCAGAGTTACATGCGGTCGACCATGAGAGCCACTGCCGAAGCTCATGGAAAAGATACCCTGGTGGTGGCAGGGGATACCCTGTTGAAATGGCGTCGCGATCCCCTGATTGCCGAAGCAATGGTTGATCCCAGGGTGTATATCCCCGGGATTGTCGATACCGGGAAGGTGCTGACTTTTACCCCGGAAGAGGCCATGAAAAACGGTTATTGCGAAGGTTTGGCCGAAACAGTAGAGGAGGTCCTCGCCAAAACCGGATATGAAAATGCCCGTATCGAGGAATATAAACCCAGTTGGATCGAAAAGATCATCGGCTTCCTTGTTCATCCGGTGATTTCAGGATTGCTGATCATGGCCATCGTGGGCGGTATATATTTCGAAATGCAGACACCCGGAATTGGGTTCCCGCTAGGTGTCGCTATTTTGGGTGCACTTCTTTATTTTGCCCCGCACTACCTCGAAGGGCTGGCTGAACACTGGGAGATTCTCCTTTTTATTGCCGGACTGATTCTTCTGGGGGTGGAGATTTTTGTCACACCCGGATTCGGAGTGGCCGGTATCGCCGGTATCGCCTTGGTCTTCCTCGGATTGGTGTTGAGCCTTCTCCACAATGTGAAGTTTAATTTCGAAGGGGTGAACCTCCGGAATGCGGGGATTGCCGTATTCACTGTCTTTTCCGGAGTCTCGCTGGGAATGGGACTTTCACTTTACCTGGGAGACAAGCTTTTCGGTGCCCGCAGGGGACCTTTTGGAAAACTGGCCCTTCAGAAAGTTCAGGAAGTCAGTGAAGGATATGTCAGCATCGACAATTCCCTGTTGCTGTTGAATGGCCAAACTGGCTTTGCCAAAACGGTACTCCGTCCTTCCGGTAAAGTGGAAATCGGGGGTGAGGTTTACGATGCCGTCACTTCAGGAGAGTTCATCGAAAAAGGGGCCACGGTAACCGTCATTCGGATCGAAGCCACCCAACTCTACGTAGAGAAAGCCTGATCGGGATGGTTATTTCAGAAAGCGGATTCCGGATGGATTGATATGTGGTGTAAGGCGGTATTTGCCTACAATGACCACCCCGGCCACTTTTCAACGCCAAAGGTTCACGGCCTTATCCCTGCCTTGACCTCCACCCCGGCTTATTCCTCCACTACGACGATCTTTTCAATCATGTCGCCCTGCCTGATCAGGTCGATCACGTCGAGCCCTTCCACCACTTTGCCGAAGCAGGTGTGCTTCCGGTCGAGATGGGCGGTATTGCGGCGGTTGTGGCAGATGAAAAACTGCGATCCCCCGGTATTGCGTCCGGCATGTGCCATGGAGAGCACGCCCCTGTCGTGGTACTGGTTCCCTCCGCTGGTTTCACACGGGATGGTATAGCCCGGTCCGCCGGCTCCCGTGCCGTCAGGACAACCTCCCTGGATGACGAAATCAGGAATAACCCGGTGAAAGGTCAATCCATCATAAAAACCGGCTTTTGAAAGCTTGACAAAATTGGCAACCGTCCCCGGGGCGTCTTTCTCGTAAAAGTTGACTTTCATAACTCCTTTGGCGGTATGTATCTCTGCCTGTAACATAAAATTGCGTTTTATAATGAATGCCTGCAAAAGTAGCTTTTTCTGCCGTAACTTAGAGGTGATCAACGGAAAAACAGATTTTGACATCGTTTGATCAGGATTTTTCAAAGCATGCTCCAAACGATATCGTACCCCGGATCAG
>CAZLDP010000366.1:0-3614 GCA_964558145.1 uncultured Prolixibacteraceae bacterium
ACAGGAAACGGTATAACAGATGTGATCGCGTCTTCATCGATAGTGATGTTTCGCTGATCGAGGGAAATTCCTGTAACTTTTTTCTCGCCCTCCTTACAACCGGTAAAACCGGCCATGAGCCCCAGGAATCCAATACATAGAATGAAATATTTAATTTTCATCATAATTTAATTTTGATTTTAAAGGTATGATGAAACCCACATGACTGAAAATTACATGAATTCGTGTTCGTGTATTTGATAGATGTAGGTTTCATATTCAATACATTTTTTCAGTTAATTCTCCGAATTTTAAAATTCAGGATTATTGTTTGCCAAATTCGGATTCAATGTAACTTCCTTATTTGGAATAGGAAGGAAATAGTCTTTCTTGGTGTATGGTTTTTTGAGCGTGTATTTTGCCTCTGTTTCGCTACGCCATTCAGTGGTTGCTTTTTCCACCAACTCCAACCTTTGCAGGTCGAACCACCTTGCGGAATATTCAAATCCGGCAAATTCAAATGCCCTTTCCCATACGACTGCATCGATGAATTCAGTTGTACTCAGGCCGCTTACTGAAGCTTCGGTTGTACCCACACCTTTAAATGCACGGTTACGCACATCGTTCAGACATTTGTAAGCCAGGGCGTCAGGGCCATCCGTACGGGCTTTGGCTTCGGCATAGGTTAAAAGTATATCGGGGTAACGCATCATAATGATAGGACGCGAAGAAAACCAGTTGGCAGATGCAGCCATATTTGTTTTCCACTTGCTGTCCGGATTGTTACGATTTTCCCATTCCCATCCCGGAGTCAAATCATCGGCCCACAACTTGCGATAAAGTGGGTGGGCACATTTTAAGTCGGTATAAGAATAACGGATACCATTATAATACAGATCGGTCACAAATGTAAATTCTTTACGTTCTCCTTCCGGAAAACGATTAAAGAATCCCATTTCCGCCACCATGGATTCCCATCCTCCGAATTCTATCGGACGGCTTGGATTGGGAGCCCTTGTCGTATAATCATTGGGAGTATGTTCAATCCATAAGATGACTTCGTCTTTTGGTATTTGATAAGCTTTCCAGTATGGATCCCATACCTGATAGAAATGATCGCGCAAAGCATAACCATATTTGTCGGCATTATCAATAATTTCTTTTGCTTTATCGCGGGCTTTTGCGTAATATTCGGTACCCCCGTTCACAGGGAAACCGGCCATTTGTAAATAGACTTTACACAGAAGCGATTTTGCTGCTCCTTGTGTAACTGCACCCCCTGTTTTCTTATATCCCGTCCAGACAATGGGAAGATATTCTTCTGCCAATTTCAGATCGGAAATAATTAATTCATAAACTTTAATGGCCTTAGAGCAGGTAACTTCTTTATTGATATCCGGCACAAATGCGGTTGTAATTAATGGAATATTGTTAAAGAACCTCACCAACCAGAAGTACATAAAAGCACGGATAAAATGTGCCTGGCCGGCATAGGAGTTCAGAGTGGCTACAGGTACAACCCCATCGGCATTGTGATAATTGTTGATGATCGCGTTCGCCTGATTGATGGCATTGTAAGCGCGTTCCCAACCCTGCTGAATATCATTGTCGCCTCCCGAAGTGATATCCATATTGACTTCCATTTCGTTGTAATAAATCCGTTGGTTACCAGTTCCCAGTATATCATCGGCGCTGGGGAATTTGATTTCCATGCTTTGATAATTACGCCCGGTGGCACGGTCAAAAATCGCGTACAACGAATTGTTCATCAATTCCAATTCAGAAATATTATTCAGAAAATTATCGGGGAATAATTGTCCTTTTGGGTCTTCTGCCAAAAAATCTTTGTTCGATTCACACGAAACCATAAAAATCATGATGACAGATAATATGAATACTATTTTATTTTTCATAATGAATTACTTTTTATGGTTATTAATATACGATTGATATTCCAAATGAAAAACTTCTGGGATTCGGATAAGCAAACCAGTCCATGCCTGAGCTTGTATCAGATCCTGAAGTAGAACTGATTTCCGGGTCATATCCCTTGTATTTGGTCAAGGTTAAGCAGTTCTGTGCACTTACCGAAAGTTTGACGGAGGCAAAAGACAGAATGCTTTTAGGGATGTTGTAGGCAAGACTGACGTTACGCAGTTTCACGTAGCTTCCGTCCTGCATATAATGCGAAGAAAGCGCGTTCAGCCGGTTGCTGTTCCCCATTTTAGCAAATTCGGCATTGGGATTGTCAGGGGTCCAACGGTTTTTGGCTGCCCGTAGTGTGATCAACTGCGAAAAATCAATACGTTCTGAAGCTACCATATAGGCCCAGTTCATAACATCGCGATTTTTCACCCCTTCAAATAATAGGTTAAAATCGAAATTCTTATACGAAACGAGGTTGTTGAAACCCCAGGTAAATGAAGGGTTCGTATTTCCGATCACCTGGTTATCTCCCGAATCATACGTGGAGTTATTATTCAGGTCTTGATATTTGTAATCGCCGGGTGTTTGCTGGAATTTGGCGGCTTCGGCAGCTTCATCTTCCTGCCAGATTCCCAGGTATTTCATTCCCCAAATCGTACCAATAGGCTCCCCGGCTTTCAGGATAAACGGACTCTGAGAGGAAAGCCCGGGAGCATAAGTTGCGCCGTAAATCATACTTTGTTCGCCAAGGTCAAGTACCTTATTCCGGTTGAAGGCTCCGTTCAAGTTGACGCTGTACGACCAACGGTTTGATTTCAGCACATCGTAGGTGATACTAAATTCTATTCCTTCATTGCGTACGGAACCAACATTTGAAATCACACTTTCTTCCCCATACTCAGGGTCACCTCCATTGTAAGCAGCTACAGATACAGGAGCCAGCAGGTCAACCGTTTTCTTGTTATAATAATCAAATGAAAGTGATAAAGCACCATCAAGCGTGGTCAGATCCAAACCCACATCCAACTGTTCGGTAGATTCCCATTTCAGGTTCGGGTTGCCGCCCACCCTTGCATAATATCCGGCCTGAGGCACATCGCCCCAATCGAAAGAACGGCCGCCCAAAGTCGTATAGGTGGCGTAAGTGCCAATGGCCTGACTACCGGTTACACCCCATCCACCGCGAATTTTTATGTTCTGGAATGCATTTTGGTTTTTCATGAATTTTTCTTCAGAAAGCCTCCATGCCAGCGAAAACGACGGGAAATAGCCGAACATGTTTTTCCCTTTGAATTTAGAAGAACCATCGGCGCGGTAGTTCATTGTTAGATAATACCGTGAAGCATAATTGTAATTCACACGGCCAAAATATGACCGCATAGCGCCATTGCTGTAACCGGAACCGACACCGATATTCGGTGCAGCCAACCCAAGGTTATACCAGCCCACCGATTCGATCGGCAATATATTTGCGGTGGCGCTGAAATTTTGACTTGTGCTTTTGGTTTCTTCAAAACCGGCCATTGCTGACAAATTATGAACTCCGCCAAATCTCCTGGTATAGGTCAGGAATGAATTGACCAGCCAACTTTTACTTTCATACGAACTTTGACCGGCATAAGGATTCACACCGTTGTACTGTTTATTTTCAAAATACCGGCTTCCGCCTGTACCAATAGAAACCGATCCTTTGGCATCTAATACCAGTC
>CAZLDP010000367.1:0-3612 GCA_964558145.1 uncultured Prolixibacteraceae bacterium
GTTCTAAATGACCCTGAACAGGTATATGAAAACAGGATGGCATTGAATTACTTCGGGGCGAGGTATTATGATCCGGAAATTGGAGTGTGGATAAGTAGTGACCCAAAGGTGCAGTACTGGAATCCCTATAAATATTCTACTAATCCGATTATATTTGTTGATCCCGATGGATGTTTCTTTTTTATTGCTAATGCGATCAAATCTATTGTAACCTGGGCGAAATCGGGTAATTTTTCAGATGGCCTAATGAATTTTAGCTGGAATGTACTTGTTGGATTGAATGGGACAGACCCAATCACGGTAGGTACTACCTTTGGCGTAATAGAAATAGTTGCAAATATTTTTTCGGGGAATCGGAACTTTTCATGGGGAGCACCAATATGTTGTGTTTAGGTTCCCATAATCTGTAAAGCTATGCATGAACGCTTAGGATAAAGGTCAAGACCGCCACAATGAAAATAAATAGCAGTTCTGTAATGATCTCTGTTCCGAAAGCCACATGCAAGGCGCTTTACTTTTTCTATCTTACTATTGATACTCTCTCCAAGAGCGTTTGTAATTTTATGCTTTGCATACGTAATAATATTATCCAAATGCGCCTTCAGCGTATAAGCAGCTTTCACCATTGGAGTAAGCCTGCTGTGGGTTGCCCACCAAAACCATTGGTCAAAATATTTGCGCATCCATCCTTCAGAACTGTAATTCCAAAGATTTCGAATATTCTCTTTTATAGCCCATGCCCGACAGACTTTAAGATCTTGCGATCGAAGCTGTTCAAATTCATCTCTACGCCATTCAGGAACGTTCTCTTCACTCCACAAAAACAGGTATTTAGTGCCTTTGAGAACCTCAATACCTTGTTCCTTCAATTGTTTATGCTCCTCCTTACGTACCTTGTCAACAGCTTCTGTCACTTGCTTCATTACATGAAAGCGATCAAAAACGATCTTATTTTTTGCCTGTGGAATAAATGCCTTCGTTGCTGCAATAAAAGGATCCCACATGTCCATTGCAACTGCTTTTACCTGGGACCGTTCTTCAGGGGAAAACCTTTTATAGTATTGTTCAAGGCTGGTTTGTTCACGGTTATCGCCAACATATTCGACCGTGCTCTTATCAAGATTGTAAACAACAGTCTCATATTTGTGGCCACGAGCAAAAGATTTTTCATCAACACCGATTCTCTCCGGAATCGCATGAGGCTTTCGACTAAGACCGCGCTCAACAGCTCGTTGCTGAATTCGATGGCATGTGTGCCAGTCTATATTCAACAAATGTGCAGTACTTTCAATACTGCATTCATGAGCAATATCAAGAACCAAAGTTTCAAGATCCAATGTCATCGTAGAATTATTCTCTGCGAGACCATGGGTGATCTGTTGAACTCCATGGGTAGGACATTTCACCCGGGGGATACGAACGTGAAGATATGCAGACATTTGACAAACATTCAAGTGCCTGAATTCTCGTTCTTCAGTATGATCGTAAACACTGGAAAATGTTTCGCATAGAGGACACGGAAACCGTATACCAGAACGATGTTCGATGAAAACATCAACCCGTTTTAGTGCTGTGTCCAGTTGAATATCAGTAATAAACCAAGGGTCTTTGAGACCGAGAAGCTCAGAAAAGAATAATTTATCATCCATAATATTAGTAAAATACACATTGCGCTATATGTTGGGGGTACCCACTAAATCACGCGATGCGGCTAAAATGTCTGCACCGGAAAATAATTTCCTAAAAACACCGGAAAAAGATTTCCCATTGATTTAGAAGATAACCAGGTAATTAAAAGGTATGGGAGATAACCCCAGGGGGATCCCCCTGGGGTTGACTATAGCGACTCCCGCCGAAATTACCCCTCACCAGATTCCTGGATTATTTTCGGGGTTATCAAAAAACCTCAAACAGGAGTCGCAAATTGGAAGGTTATCAAATGTATCAAGCTAAAATTCTTCTTAAGCAGGGTTTATCCCGGCAAACAGTCGCCGGAATTCTTGGTGTCAGCCGCCGTACCGTATACAATTACGAGAACGGCGTCGTATTTAAAACAGATCATCACCCTGGACGTCCCAGAGGCAGCACAAAGCTGTCCCCTTTTCATGCCTTCATCAACTCCAAACTGGAGGAGGATTTCACTCTCAACGCGGAACTGCTTCTGGATAAGCTACGTGCTCGCGGCTATGAAGGAAAAATAACCATTTTACGGGACTACATCAGCAAAAAAAGAGAGGAGATATATAATACCGCGGTACGGCGTTTTGAGACCCTACCCGGACAGCAGGCGCAGGTAGACTGGATGCATGCGGGAACCGTGCTTCAAAATGGTCGCAGGGTTAAGCGTTATGCATTTATCATGAAACTTGGATACTCCCGCCGCAGCTATGTGGAGTTCACCACATCCATGGAGCAGAGTGTCCTTTTTTCCTGCATGATACATGCCTTTGAGCATTTTGGAGGCATTCCTCAGGAAATTCTTTTCGATAACATGAAAACGGCTTACGTATACAACAACGCAAACTGCCGATGGGAAGTAAACGTCAGAATGGCAGTATTCGCGGCTCACTACGGCTTTACTCCCCGCCGGTGCAGGGCGTATCGTCCAAAAACCAAGGGCAAAGTTGAGCGGGAAGTCCGGTATATCCGCACAAGCTTTCTGCCCTCTGTGAGCGGTGATCTTTCACTTGTCCCAACTGCCCGGTTAAACGAGCTTGTAGAGTTGTGGATGGAAAGAGTTGATAACAAAGTACTGCGAGATTTCGGCGAGACCCGCAATGAGCGATTTGCTCAGGAAAGAGAGCGTCTAAACCCTCTTCCAGATCAGCATTTTGAATACAGGGTTCCTGAAGTGCTCTTTGTAAACAGAGAAGGTAAAATGACCTTTAAGACTAACCGCTATAGTATGCCCGAAGCTTACCGGGGCAAACAGCTTGAAGGCCTGCTTGATTTACTTGAGCATAAACTGACACTTAAATACCAGGGGACTGTTATCAGAACCCTGAGCCTTGCTCCTGCCGGATCAAAGCAGACAATCATTGATCCGCAGGACAGAAAAGAACATTATGATGCCTGGTTAAGAGGCCGTGAACTGGAAGAGCGCATACGGATGCAAATAGTGGAAAAACGCAAAAGAGCGCAGCAGGAGAACGTTACCGCTGATCCTGTCATTTATGATAATCTCTTCTCTTGCAGCGAAGAAATGATAGAGGAGGTTGCGGTATGAAAAGTGTTACCGTTGAAATACTGCGCAACAGCCTCCTTGAGCTCAATCTGGGCTTTGCATCAAACTACATCGACACGTTCCTGCATGAGCAGGCCCGCGATGAACGTCCTTTACTGGAGAGCCTCTGTGACCTTCTGGAACATGAGATTACCCAGAGGCGTCAGCGTGCTGCCAAAACCCGCTTAAAGCTCTCCAGGCTTCCTCAGGTTAAAAATGTAGAGGATTTTAAGGTTGAGGAAGTTGAAGGTATTACAAAAAAGAAACTACTGGAACTCAGCAGCCTCTCTTTTGTTGAACGTAAAGATAATGTGGTGCTTATGGGGCCATCCGGCCTTGGTAAGACCCATATTCTTTCAGCGCTGGTCTACAAAGCCTGCCATCAGGGT
>CAZLDP010000368.1:0-3608 GCA_964558145.1 uncultured Prolixibacteraceae bacterium
TACAATTTTATCAATTCGTTAAATTCCGATTTTTTCATAACGCTTACAGTTCTAAAATATTAAACATACAATATCCATATCCTATGGTAGCATTTGCTCATATTTGAACCAATTTTCCATTTAAGGCATTCTTCAATTCCTCTCCATTTTCCTGAATAATCGCGTAAAATACTGTCTCGGCAGGAATAATTTGCTCATACCACAAGTTTTTGCTCTCTCCGTTTTCCAAAACGTTACGAGCAATAATTGGTAGATTATCATCGGAACAAGACTCTTTAAATTTCTCAAAAGTTACCGTTGTTATATCTTTTTCATATTTCATTTTTGACTTGACTTTTTTAAGCGTTTCTTCAACCTTTTTGTTTTGTTTCTCTTTCTCTTCCTCTTTATCCTTCTTATCAAACAAAGCAATTTTATCGTTCATCTGTTCAATTACTTTCTCGCAGGTAGTATAATAAAATAAATCAGTATCATTTTGCTGCGGCATTAGCAAGAGCTTGGCATCAAAGAAAATAGCATTTCCCTTTTGAGAATCATTATGATTTGCTTTTCCTGTTGCGTCCACATCGGAACCAAAGAGATTTTTAATATTTAAACTTGTTTCCTCGTCCAAATTATTCACACAAAACTCCTTGATAGCGCCTTTTAGTGAACTGGAGTTGATACAAGGTATATCGGTTAAAGGATCGCGTTGGATTGCTTTGTCAATAACCGAGAAAGTCGAACCGCTTTCATCACCAACATGCAGGTTGGTTTTTGCTGTAATTAAAAAAACATGCGTATTCATTTTTGTCTGTTTTAATTATTTATATTCGTTATAACCTATTTGACGGAATTCTTTTTTAAATTCCAGTATTTTTATAAAATCATTTTTTGTTTTGTCGTCTTCAAAATAGAATATCGACCCGGGAGCATACAGTTCATATTTTACCTTGCTGCGGCTGACATCTTTGTTCAATATGCTGTAAGACTTCGCATTTAACGTACTCTCTAAAAAGCGAAAAGGAATCAAATTAGTTATGGCAAATTTAGCCAATCGCACATCTTCACGGGTTAAATAAGCCGGAGAAAGCAGGTAAACCGCATTGTCAACGGAGTGAATGGAGCTTTTGGGATTGTCATAAACCGATATTCCTATAATAAAATAAGAGTTGTCGCCACCTACCGAAACCAACTGACCATTATAAGATTTAAAATCCACATCATCAGCTATTTCAGCATCAAAAACGAAACAATGGCTGGCATCCTTGTCCTTAAACCGATAAGCTATCTGCTTAAATAAAGCTCCCTCTTCCGTTTTTCCCGTCTTAATATTGCGATGAATACCAATACGGCGGTCTTCAATAAAAACATCATCGAAATCATATCGGTTAACGCCGTCTGTCAGTTGGGTTTGAAGTCCATCTTTAGCATTGTAATCTGGCATTTCAGGAATGGTAATCTCGTTAAAACCTAACCAAGATTTATTGGAATTCGTCCAATCCATTTCACCGTATAATGGAGCAAATTCCAGTTCGGAAATGTTATCTCCTTCAGTTCTTTGGATACGGATATGGGATAATTTTATGATTTTGCCGAATTTGCTTTTGGTCTGTTCATTATTTTCTGGCTGCTCATTGTTTTCAGGCTGTTCTTTGTTTACTGAAAAGCTCTTATGTCCAATAAGTTCTTCAGCTTCAGCCTTATCAACAATTTTTCCATTTTTAAATATTTTCTCTCCGCTATTGCGCAGTATTAAAAAACGCAGCATACCAAGCAGAGAAGTCTGTTGCGGATACATGGCAGACCTGATGATATAGCTTGAAAACTGCTCGTTAAAGCTGTCCTTTTCATTCGTGCCAACTTGAAAAGTCATATCTCCCCCGAAAAAGAATTTATCAACCGGGGTTAATGTTATTCTATATTTTTTATTCTTATTGTTCTCTTTATTCATCGCGAAGTTCCTCCCCTTTTATAAATTTTGCAGTTCGTAATAAACTATATAATTTAGTAGCGTAATGCTCTGAACCAACAACCTCCTTATTCAATAGAGGCATCAGTTTCTTTACGGAGTTGAAGTAAGGATTATCCTTAAATTCCAAGATATTATCAAATAAAGCATTCAAGCGTGCTTTACTACCACTCTCCAAAACCATATCACTCAATTTGTCTTTCAGATATAGCTTGTGAGCAACGGCAGAAACCAAGTCATCATCAGTTGTAGCTTCTATAAGCTCAAGAAATGCTTTCATTAGACCCTCGTCTTTTCTCGAAAAAGCCACATCGAACGAGCTGCCGCTATGCTTGCGAAGGCTCCATGCCCAAGCCTTTTTGTCCTCTATCTTTTTTGCCACATCAAAGAGCAAATTTCTAGCTGATTCCAAAGCTTCATAAAGCGGATATTTATAATAAGTGATTGAGATACCGAAAGATAAAGAGGCTTCTATTAAGAGGCCATTTTTGTCATTCAATTCACACTCTTTAATGGCTTTTTGAACATCTTTAAAAGCAACCTTTTCTACCTTATTAAGAAATTCAAAAATATTGGTTCCATCAACGCCTTTTACGGGAGCAATAAATAGCAAATCATCGCCACCTGCATAAATAGGCAATCCACCATAATCTTTTATTAGCTTTGTAGCTTCATCGCCAAAATACATCAAACCCTCTGATATTTTTTTGAGTTGCACACCGGATAGTTTTGGATGCGAAACAGTTTTTCCTACATTATCACCATCTGCCAGCACAATGCAGAAGTACTTATGATGGCTATTAATTTGCTTGCTAACAAATGCTTCTAATTCTCTTCGCGCAATAGTTTCTAAATCAGGACCTACAAACTTATCTTCACCTGTTGCTAATTGAAATAAAGGAGAATTGGCTCTTTTAGAAATGATGTTATATACGGTTTGAGCAGCATGTCCGTCAGTAGCATTGTTGCATAGCTCCATTACATCCAATTGATGATTCAGCTTCTTGATGGCATCCGATTCGTGCGATGCTTCACATGAAGTTGTCATAATATTGAAATAGTTTAAATCGACCACCTCTTTTTTTGCTTCAAGTTTTTCAAAAAAAACATAACATGCATTTGTAATCTTTTCTTTTGTATCAATTTCTCCCTTGAAGTAAACTCTGTCAGGGTATAGTCCTACTTCCGATTGAGTTTTCGACGGTTCAGAAGGAGAGATAATTTCTACTCCTTCTGTTTTTTTTATTTCCTTGTAAATGCACTCCATCAGAAACGAAAAAAGATAGCTCGCCGCCCATAATTCGCGTGGTTTCCTTGCCATCTGTAAAGTGGACACAATTGGTCCTATGTTTATGGCTGTGTAAGTTGTCATCGTGATTTTGTTTTATAAAGTTCAACCCATTTATTATCACTTAAAATATCGTCCCAATTGAAATCCATAGGAATAAACCAACGCTTCCCATCTAACTCGTAGTCTTCTACAAAACTTTGGTACTCATCATTATTAAAGAAAAACTTTTGGGCTACAGTTTCAGATAAAAAAACGTGATATTGTTTAAAGAGTGCATTATAATCAATTACATCAGGATCTATATCAAGTGTCTTAGTATCACTACCGCACGTGAATTTAAAGGATTTATTACCAACTATACTCAAT
>CAZLDP010000369.1:0-3543 GCA_964558145.1 uncultured Prolixibacteraceae bacterium
GACCTCATTCAGGAATTAAAGGCCAGGGGGTACCGGATGGTGCGGTTCTGAGGGTAGTTCAAACACCTAAAAAAGGGAGCATCTTACTTGTACAGCATGTACCGCTTCACCTTTTCCCTGAAGGCGGGGATTTCCTGCATCCAGAGGTCGCGGATGGAGTCCACCTGAAAGTGTTCTGTGAAAGTTTTCCGGATGACATCGGAGCCACACACCTTGTCGAACATGCTGAGCCGGGAGGGATCGCACATCTCGAAAAGGTTCTTGTCGGGCCACAACCGGTGACACTCCTGCATCACGTAAAACTGGATCAGCGAAAGATTGGCTTTGGCGTAACCGGTCAGGTAAACCTGGACGCCATGGAGGATGCTCCCCTTTCCTGTGCTGTAATAGGGGGTAAAGTGGATGGGTCGGAAGGTGATGCCGGGGAGGGCCAGGCCGTTAAGGGCGGCGACCAGTTTTTCGGCTTCCACCCACTCCGCGGCAAAGAGTTGGAAGGGGAGCGTGTAGCCTACGCCGATACTCATGGTGTAGAGTTCTCCCAGAATACCGGATAGGGGATAGAACATGGGGCTGTACTCATGGGGGATGTGGGGAGAGGTGAGCACCCACGGGAGGCCGGTCTGGTCAAAAGTCATCCGGCGTTTCCACCCCTTCATGGGGATGACAGTCAGGTTGCATTTGACCCCGTTGGCCAGGAGTCCCTCGTTGTTCAGGAATAGAGCCAGTTCCCCGACCGTAAGCCCGTGTACATAAGGAATAGGAAACTGGCTCACGAAGGAGAAGAATCCCGGCCGGGTGATCATCCCCTCCATTTTGAGGCCCCCGAGGGGATTGGGACGGTCAAGGACCACAAAGCGGATGTTGTTTTCGGCGGCTGCCTCCATCGCCAGGCCAAGGGTGCTGATGTAGGTGTAGGAACGGGAGCCAATGTCTTGGATATCATACACAAGCACATCGATCCCTTTCAGCATCTCCGGGGTGGGTTTGCGGGTTTTCCCGTAAATGCTGTATACCGGAAGGCCGGTGCGGGAATCGGTATAATTTCCGACGTAATCACCTGCTCCGTAATCACCCCGGACACCATGTTCTGGGCCGAAAAGCGCCACCAGTTCAACCCCCGGCGCATTATGAAGAAGGTCTGCGGCAGTTTGAAAGTGCCGGTCAATTCCGGTGGGATTGGTAATAAGTCCCACCCTTTCCCCTTTCAACAGGCTGAACTGGTCGTCACACAACCGCTCAAGGCCCGTCCGGACTCCCCTGGCCTGTCCTGTTACGGTCTGAAAACTAAGAAATATCAGACACAACCATGCTGCATAACGATGTGTTTGCATAATTTTTTCAGGTTATTGGAAAAAACGATGTAATTTTGGATAAAGCTACTTATTTTTTCCGTGCCCATGAAATAGGGCATAATTCATAAACCTGACTTATATTACCATGCAAAAACTGATCTTCATTTTCGTTCTGGCAGCGCTTGTTTCTGGCTGCACTTCTCGTCCCGGTGCGGAATCCGCTCTCCAAAAGATGGGTGATGAGATGGCTAAGGGCAATTTCAGCAGGGTATTTTTGATGGCTGATTCGTTGAACGCGGTTTTTCCTGACGATCAGGTGCTGGCAGGCCAGCTCGATTCCATCAGGGATTATGCCCGGCGGGTAGGGCTCGATTTTTCACTGTCGGAGTCAGAAATTGAGGAGAAGTTGGAGCAGGTGTTTCCCTCGTTCACTGCGGAAGAGAAACAAAAGTGGGAGGATCTGAACTGGCTGGAGTTCCGGATGATTGATGGTGAAAAGCGCTATTTCAAACGGGCTGCCGGGAATCTCAAGCGGATTCTGGAGCACGAGGCATTGCAGCGTGATTCTGCCAGGCAGGAAATACCCGATGAGTTTGGCCGGTTTAAGATGGACCATGCGGGTGAAGTGATCAGGCTGACCCAGGATGGCTCTTCCCCGGTTTTGCCTGTACAGATGAAGTTGCGATACACCCTTACCGTAAAAGCCGATCAGGTGCCTCCCGGGGAGATCATCCGCTGCTGGATGCCCTGGCCCCACGAAAGCCATTCGCGTCAGCACGATATCCGGTTGATTGGAACATTTCCTGCAGAGCATGAGGTGGCTCCGGATTCAGTCAGTCAACGGTCGGTTTACATGGAACAGAAAGCGGAAGAAGGCCGTCCCACGCTCTTTAGACTGGAATTCAACTACCGTTCTTCTGCCCAATATTTCGATCCGGATCTTCTCCGTGGTTCCACGCAACAAAAGGATAGCAGGATATATGCCATCCATACCAGGGAACAAAAGCCACATATCCTGTTTACTGCCAAAATCAGGGAATTGTCGGACCAGATTGTCGGGAAGGAGAAGGAGCCCTTTCAAATCGTGAAGAAGATTTTTTACTGGATCGATGAAAACATTCCCTGGGCAGGAGCGCTTGAATATGGAATCATCCCTGATATTCCCGGGTATGTGATCGATAACCGGCGGGGTGACTGCGGTATGAAAACCCTGTTGTTCATGACACTGGCCCGGTACAACGGGATTCCCGTCAAATGGCAGAGCGGATGGATGATGCATCCCGGACAGGTCAACCTTCACGATTGGTGCGAAATCTGGTTCGACGGGGTGGGGTGGGCGCCCCTCGATATGTCGTTCGGACGGATGCCTTCTCCTGATTCCCGGATCAGGGATTTTTATATGACCGGAATTGATTCATGGAGGTTGATTGTCAACGACGATATAGGCACTCCACTGGCCCCGGCCAAAAAATTTCCCCGCAGTGAACCCAATGACTTTCAACGCGGGGAAGTGGAATGGAGAGGGGGAAACCTCTATTTCGACAAGTGGGATTATGACATGGAAGTGGAGTATGAACCGGTAGAATGAACCTTTCTGCCGCCACTTTTTTATTCTGAACCTATCATACAACAAACCATATGATGAAATTGAAAATTGTTATGCTGGCAGGCTTGCTGTTGTTTTTTTGTGGCTGCATCGACCGGAAGTTTGCTGTTTTAGAGAAGGAGATGGAGGAGTTTTGTGCGAAGGCTGTTCCGGACCGTAGGACTGACCTCTGCCAGGTGGCACTCCGGAAAGGGGAAGGGAATACCATCGAGGTAAGGGGGGAATTGCTCTCTCCGGAGCTGAGGGACCGGATTTGCAGGTTGATCAGCGAAGCGGGGTATCAGGTAGCCGACAGCCTGGTCGTACTTCCGGCAGAAGATCCTGAGGGGAAGAGCATGGGGTTGATCAGTGTAAGTGTGGCGAATCTGCGTACGGATCCTGAACATGGAGCAGAACTTTCTACCCAGGCGGTGATGGGCACTCCAGTTAGGATTCTGAAAAGAAAATATGGCTGGTTGTACGTTCAGACTCCCGACCGGTACCTGTCATGGACCAATAACTCCTCGGTGGCAGAAATAACTTCCGAAGCACTGAAGGCATGGAATGAAGGATCGCGGCTTTTATTTACGGATACATGGGGATGGGTGGTCCGCGATCAGAATTCCGGTGAGCGGATAAGTGACCTGGTGTCAGGTTGTATTGTGA
>CAZLDP010000370.1:0-3528 GCA_964558145.1 uncultured Prolixibacteraceae bacterium
GATCTTATTGCCGTTCGCTTTGATTTGTCGCCGTCATCCCTTTATTCAAAGCTTATTTTAAATGGGCCCAAAATTCCGGTAAGGAAATGGCTGGTCAATCAGGACGGAACTTCCCTGTTCACAGGTTCGGGAAATGTTCCGGGGACGAATTGCGTGTCGTCGGGCTCCGTGAAGATTGATGCCTATCGCTGGTTGATTGAACGATACTTAAAGAAAGGGAAGTTCAACACCCGGCATGGAGCCTATTATATTGATCAGCAATGGCTTAGGAATCCCCGGGCTGCAATTGTGAATCATCATACTTTGACCAACCATGATTTTTTTGTATCAAAAAAATCTCTTTTTTTCGATCTGAGTCCCTGGGGTGACGAGAAAGCTACCGATGATTCCATGCAAACAGCCGGCGCCGACCGGAAAATCCTGGAAGAGATCCTGCTTCTCTATTATCAGCAAAACGGAAATGGCAAGCGTTTTACCTATCTGGGAGGGTTTCCTCCCTGGGCGTTTAAATACACGAAGCACGCGGGAGGCAGCCATGAGGATGTTCCCACGGAATGGGAATATTCACGGGTGATCAGTTCTTATAACGCCTTTAAAGATGCCGATGCGATTGGTTACGGAGCGCTGGCCAATGCCTCTTTTTGGCAACATTTCCCATTACGGGATGAATATCCGCAAAAGTGGATCACGCATGAAGAACTGCAAAAAATGGGCTATCTGGATGACAAAGGAAAACTGTCGTTAGGGAAGAAGCAATTGATTGTTTTCTATGTAGGGGATTACGATGCTTCATCATGGCTTTACCAGACGACTCCGTTTCTTTGGGACAATCCCTCCCGGGGCAAGGTGCCGATGATGTGGAGCATCAGCCCCGTCTTGTCAGAGCGGGTGCCGATGGCCTGGGAATATCGGCATGAAACGGCCACACCGAATGACTATTTTGTGGCTGCCGATAACGGGGCAGGCTATCTCAATCCGGGAGAACTGCAACTACCACGCCTTTCAGGGCTTGGGGATGCCACTGAAGAATGGGCGGCACATTGTAAACCCTATTTTAAAAAATGGGGTTTGACAATTACCGGATTTGTAATTGATGGTTTTGCAGGAGGCCTAAATACGAAAGGATTGGAGGCCTACAGGAAATTCAGCCCCAATGGAATTGTCCCGCAAAAAATCAATGCCACCATGCTTTATCATGACATGCCGGTTTTAAGAGCGGATTCTGACATCAACCATTCTGACCCGAAACAGGCTGCCAATCAGATTTTTAACCGAATACAGGAGAGACAGATACCCTTCCACTGGTTTCGAAATATTCTGAAGAGCCCGGAATGGTATGTGCAGGTCGTCGAAGAATTGAAGCGCCTTGATCCGGATATTGTCCTTGTTGATGCGCCGGTTTTTTTTGAGACGTACAGGTTTTTTTTGAAAGAAAACCCTAAATTTCAGTGAATTATGCGAACAGGTATATTGTTTTTTTTGTTGTTGCTCTTGTTCTCCTGCATTCAAAATTCAGAAAAACAAGGGCTTGACTATGTAGACCCCACCATTGGGGGTGTGGGTGTGATCCTTGAGCCTACCCGGCCTGTCGTTCATCTTCCGAATGAATTGATCAGGGTATACCCACTCCGGAAGGATCAGCTTGACGACCGGATCAGAAACTTTCCCTTAACCAATACTTCTCACCGACGGCATTCTGTTTTTGGGTTCCTGCCTTTAGACGGGGAATTGTCTCCCGAAAGACGGACAAGTTGGGTCACTTACGACAGGGAGACGACTACCCCCTATTATTATTCAGCCTACCTGGGGGATACCGATTGCTTTCTTGAGTTTTCTCCTGCAAAAAAGAGCGGAATTTTTAGAGTGACATTCTCGGGAAATCAAAACCATTATCTGAGGCTTAGTGTGCTGAACGGAAACGGTGAAATCAGGCTGCACGGGGAGCGTCAGATTTCCGGAGAAGAATTTTTTGACGGAATGAAAGCTTATTTTTACGCTGAAATTAATACGGCAGTGGTTGACAGTTTTAACAAGGATGCCGCCAACAAACAGACCCTGATCCTATCCACCGGAAACGGTGAGCAGACAGTGCTCTTTCGCTATGGAATATCCTATATAAGCATCAGTCAGGCACAACAAAACCTGCAGATGGAAATCCCTAACGATAATTTTGATGCGGTTAAAGCCTCGGCTAAGAAGAAGTGGGAAGAAGCCCTTTCGCTGATACGCGTCAAGGGAGGCACCGAAGCGCAGAAAAAAGTATTCTATACAGCTTTTTACCGGTGTTATGAGCGGATGGTCGACATCAATGAAAACGGGAAATATTACAGCGCATACGACCGGAAGGTTCACGATTCAGAGAAGCCCTTTTATGTGGACAACTGGATTTGGGATACCTATATCGCTCTTGAGCCGTTACATACCATTCTAAGGCCCGATGTTGAAAATGACAAAATCCGTTCGTACATAGAAATGTACCGGCAGGGGGGAACGATGCCCTCTTTTGCTCTTGTCTCGGGCGATTGGCCTGCTATGACGGGAAATTTCGCGGCTGTCTGGATAGCAGATGCCTGGTTCAAAGGGTTACAGGATTATGATTTGAAAACAGCATATGAAGGAGCACGGAAAAATTCGCTGGATGCCACGCTGATCCCATGGCGAAATGGGAAGAAAACTCCCCTCGATGACTTTTACAATGAACATGGTTATATGCCGGGATTGCCTCCCGGAGAGGAGGAGACAATTCCTGAAGTGGATACAAGTTGGGAAAAACGGCAATCTGTCGGTATCACTACTGCCAACAGTTATTCAGACTGGTGCCTGGCACAGATAGCTGCTGAACTTGGCCATAAAGAGGATGAAGCCCTGTTCATGAAACGCGCTGCCAACTACAAAAACCTGTTTCGCACGGATAAGAATTTCATGTGGCCCAAAGACAAAGAGGGGAATTGGATTGAACCGTACGACCCCAGGTATGCCGACCGCAATTATTTCACGGAAAACAACGCATATACTTTTGATTGGGATGTCAAACATGACTTGCAGGGATTGTTTCAACTGATGGGAGGAAAATCAGCGGCAGAAGCCAAGTTGGACCAACTTTTCAGGGAGGAGCTTGGGATGCCTAAATTTCGTTTCTGGGCCATCCTGCCTGATGCCTCCGGACTGGTGGGTCAGTTTTCGATGGGGAATGAGCCAAGCTTCCATATCCCTTATATCTATAATTATTTAGGCAGTCCCTGGAAAACGCAAAAGCGGATCCGTATGCTGCTCGACGCCTTCTATACCGACAATTTATTCGGAATTCCCGGTGATGAAGATGGAGGAGGAATGTCGGCATTTGTCGTGTTTTCCATGATGGGATTTTTCCCGGTTACTCTCGGAATACCGATTTATACCATTGGCAGTTCGGTTTTTTAAGAGGTCATTGTAAAATTTCCCGGCGTAAAACAATTTGTTATCAAGGCAAAACATTGATCCAAAGAGAATAAGTACATCCAGTCGGCAATAGTGAACGGTGAGCAGTTG
>CAZLDP010000371.1:0-3514 GCA_964558145.1 uncultured Prolixibacteraceae bacterium
GTCCCATCCAGGGCTTAAAACCATATTTGTTGACTGTTTTCACCCATTGGAAAGGACTCACATCCCACTGCTGACGGCCCGATCCTACTACATCATCAACCCTCATTGTGGTAAGAGGCGGCAACGCCTGCATCACAAAAGGCTTTCTCGCTGCCCACACAATCGACTTCCAGAGGCAGTCATCCAATCCCCCTAAAGGACCTAAAATGGAATAGTACATCCAATCCTGACTGGTCCACTGTGCGATTCTGCCTTTTGGGGAGTTGACGGCCACTAACAACGGGAGATCGTTTCCGGTAATGATGGCCTCTCCTTCCTTAACAGACATTTTGGGAATGGACATGTATCCGAAAAGTTCCTTTGTTTCACCGGGAGAGCGATATCCGGTGATATAATGTGTTTCATCTGAAAAACGGAGTGTTCCGACATCAGGGTCCTTCTCAAGGCTTTCCGTGATGGGGGTCAATAAATTTGCAGGCATAAGCGGGTCAAAACTCAGTATACCCGTGCCTTTCGATTGGCATTGATTCAGGTAATCCTCGAGCGACATGGTTAATCCGGTTGCAATTCCAGAATGGCCGATAATAACCAGAGCCGGGTCGTTTGTTTCAGAAAGGATTTCTTCTGTAGCAAGATCAACTGTGGTAAATTTTACGCCGAAGTTATTCAGATAGGGAATTACTTTTTCCATGGCAACCGACTTTTCCGCCGTATTCGAATTGACCAGCAAGATCACATCCGAGGCATTGATCGCTTCCTTATTATCACATCCTGAAATAAAGACCAGAATGAATGCTGCAGAAAATAAGAAAGTGAACAGTCGGCGCCTTGTACAGAACCCTAACAGACCTGCCATAAGTTTAAAGTTATTTTTCATTTCAGTTGATATTATTTTATTCGTTTGTTATGTTCTTTTCCCTTATCGTTTCCGGTATTTTACTTCTTCAGGATATCCCACAAAAGCTTTTCAAACTGGCCAATCTCCGTATAAGGTTTTTCTTTATAACTGTTAATCTTAGTCATTACCAGGTTATATTCCGGGATGACGACACAAAACTGTCCGCCATTGCCACTCATATACCAAAGGGTTTTCCCTTCGTCACCAGGTTTCCCCCGCCAGGCTAAACCATATTTCGTTCCTGACTGTTGACCGGGTAATGCATCAGGACTCGTACTCATCACCGGAATTTGAATAGGCATCCTTGCTTCAGTAGTGTATTCCAATGGAAGGATTTGTTCCCCTTTCCATTTCCCGTTGTTGAGGTAGAGGTATCCGATACGTGCCAGGTCCCTTGCCGACCAATGGGAGAAGGCATAACCTCCCACCACTTTTACCTGATTTCCATTGGCACAGGTAACCACCGAATTGTGGTGCGACCATCTTATCGAATCCTGAGTCTGGAGAGGGATTAAAACCCTTTCTTTCAATACCTCTCCAAGATCTTTGCAATAAATGTAAGTCAGGGCTGTGGCGAGCTGATGACAATGATCGTTGTGGTACCGACTTTCAATGCCGGGTTTCATATAATCGGGATCATAATATCGTCCCCTGGTAATCGTAGATTTAATTCCTGAACTGGCATTCAGAAGATGACGAAAAGTAATTTCCCGGGTGTAGGGACCTGCGTCAAAACCAGGGTAGTAGTCAATGACTTTTGCATCCAAGTCAGAAATAAGTCCGTCTTGCAATGCCAAACCCATCACAACCCCTGTGATAGTTTTGGTGATGGATTGCACTTCAAACAGTTGATCTGCCTTTCCCCCGTAATTCCATTCTGCCGCCAGTTTCCCGTTATGGATCACGACTCCGTTAGCCCGAGCCTTTTGCATCAGGGAGTCAATCCGGTACAAAACTTTCGTGTCTAATTCCGATTTTCCCGGCTCTGCCCTACTCCATTCCTTTTCCGGGAAGCAAGGTTTCACCGTTTCTTTACGGAGCGTACTGCAAGCCCCGGCCAGAATCAACAGGATGAATAACCCGTGTAAGCTCTTCATTTTTATGAATGTCTTCTATAGTTTAAACTGCGGTACTTTTAACCATTCCCCATTCTTCATGGCCGACTGGTGCGCGACGATCCCACCTACCGTCATATTCAAGGCCATTGCAACGTCGACAAGCGGTTTGCGATCCTGAAGAATTGCCGATACAAATTCATCCATCAATCTGCCGTGTGATCCACCATGACCCCCTGCTTCCACTCCGGGAGGAAGTGGCGGACGGGTTATATCAGGCAACTCTTTGCTGGTTCCTTCATATTTCTCATAATAAGAACCTTCCGTTCCCCTTACCCTACCGGTTTCAGAACCATAGCCATGGCCGATCGTATCGGAACTTCGACTCATCCGGGCCATCCCCCCTTCACTGGTCCTGTAAAATGCGATTTCAGTTGAAAAAGGATTGCCATAGGTGTTCCGGCCTTTCTGGTAACGTTCCATTGCACTGGGCATCCCCAAACAGGTAACTTCGAGAAAAGACCCATTGGTGACCCCGATGTAATAGGCATCGGAATGGGTTGGATACCACTGAGGCGGCATCCCATGACGCCAGTTATTGAACGAATCAATCCCCTTTTCCGAATAGTGCCAGTATTCACCTTCGGCATAGACAATCTTTCCAAAACCACCGGCATTGTAAATCATGCGCATGGCATAATGATTCTCGCGAAACATGGAGGTTTCAAACATCATGTATTTAAGGCCAGTCCTTTTGACGGTCTCAAAGAGCTTTTCCGCTTCTTCAAGAGAACCAAATACAGCAGGAACAGCACATGCCACGTGTTTTCCGTGATTCAGCACCTCGATACAATGCCGTGCATGGCTGGGGGCATCGGTGGCCACAAAAACAGCTTCAATGCGGTCATCCTTCACCAATTCTTCAAGAGAAGGATAAGTTTTTTTGCAGCGGGTTACTTCAGCCAACTGGGCACACCGTTCAGAAATCAGGTCACTGACAGCAACCACCTCCACATTGGGATGATTCTGAAAACCAAAAGCAGCAGCAAATTTACATACCCCATAACCAACCAATCCCACACGTACCTTGCGGTCAGAAACGGGCGCCCAAACTTTTGAAACCCCGGCTCCACTTCCAGTATCCTCAAAACCCTGAATCTGAGGAGTAACTATCTTCTTTCCTGTTGAACATGATAAGGCATGAAGTCCTGCCACTCCAGCCCCTACCCCCAAACCAGCCACTTTTAAAAACTTACGCCGGTTAACCGATTGATCGATTGGTTGTTTTTCCATTTTGTGAATTATTGATGGTTATTGATTCAGCACCTTTATTTTCTGCCGGAAGCGACCCCTCCGGCCTTTATGATTTCTCCAAACAAGTCAGCGCTTTTGCAATGAGTTATTGATTAATAGGTTACTACTTTCACATCTTCGTTGCGATACATTTGCAGTACCGAAGGATCTATCTTATTATCAGTTACCAGAAAATCGATGAGAGAAATCCCAGAGTAGTTGTAATACGATGGTTTTTCTATCTTCGAAGAATCACACAGCAAATAAA
>CAZLDP010000372.1:0-3511 GCA_964558145.1 uncultured Prolixibacteraceae bacterium
CACTTACTCTGTTCTGACTGAAAACTTATAAATGGTAGTTGATGTATATACTTCTCCTGGTTCCAGAAGGGTGGAAGGGAAGTGCGGATGATTGGGAGAATCGGGAAAATGCTGGGTTTCGAAACATACCCCAGTGCGGCTGGTATAGGGATTGCCGCTTTTTCCCGTTTCGGTTCCTTTCAGGTGGTTCCCGGTATAAAGTTGTACGCCCGGTTCGGTGGTGAAAACCTCCATGTACCTGCCGCTTTCCGGCTCATACATTGCTGCGGCAAATGCCAGTTCCCCCTCCGCTTTGTCGAGGATGTAATTAAAGTCGTACCCACGGGCAATCTGAAGCAAGGGGTGGGCATTGTCGATGCGTGCACCCAGCTTCATCGGCGTGGTAAAATCCAGGTCGGTGCCGGCAACAGAATCAATCGCCCCGGTAGGAATCATCATCGAATCAACGGGTGTGACCCTCAGGGCATTGATGACCACCTCATGTTGCAGAATATCGCCGTTTCCCTCTCCTCGGAGGTTGAAATAGCTGTGGTTTGTCAGGTTGATGTGTGTGGGCTTATCGGTAGTGGCTTCATAATCGATCTTCAGACTGTTTTCATCTGTCAGCGTGTAAATCACTTTCACCATTTTGTTCCCGGGGAATCCCCATTGACCATCTGCACTATGGATGGTCATTTCCACCTTGTTTCCGGTTTGAACGGCATCCCAAACCTGGCGGTAAAAACTGTCGGGGCCTGAATGGATGGAGTTGATGCCGTTGTTCTGCGGCAGGGGATAGTAGGTTTCGCCAATGGTAAATCCGGCTCTGGCAATCCTGTTGGCAAAAGGTCCGACAACTGCCCCGTGACTGGCCCCGTATTTCCGGTATTCGTCCAACGAACGGAATCCGAGCACCACATCGGCCATCTCTCCGTTTTTGCCGGGTACATAAATGGATACGATTTTCGCACCATAGTTGGTGAGCGTAACGGTCATGCCGTTTCCGTTCTTCAGAATGTAAAGGTTGGTAGCCTTGCCTTCAAGGGTATCCTGAAATTCGCTGGCTGAGTAATTCATGGTGAAATCATTTTTGGGTTGGGTGTTGCAGGCAATACACAACGGGATGAGAAACATCAGGAGAATTCGGTACATAGTTCAGACAATTTAAATTTCACCGAAAGTATAAAAAATGGCTGACATCTGGTCCATCTTTTTCTGAAAAGGGGAAACGATAAAAAAAGCTTCCCGGAGGAAGCTTTTTATGATAATTTGCAATTGTTATTTCAACCGCTCTTTGAGGAATTCAAATTCAGCCTTTAGTTCTACGGGCAATCTGTCACCGAATTTGTCAAAATGTTCAGTGATCAGTTCGCATTCCTCATTCCATTTTGCAGAATCCACCTTCAGCAGTTCATCCAGGTTGGCTTTCACGCTCTCAAGTCCCTTCAGGTTAAGGTCTTCTTTCCGGGGAATAAAGCCGATCGGGGTGTTCACTCCCTCGACGCTTTCGTTGCAGCGGTTGAAGATCCATTCCAGAACGCGGATATTTTCGCCGTAACCGGGCCAGAGCCATTTCCCGTTTTCGTCTTTACGGAACCAGTTGACATTGAAAATCTTCGGCAGGTTTTCTTTCACCGGGGCATTCTTTCCGATATTAATCCAGTGCTGGAAGTAGTCGCCCATGTGGTAGCCGCAGAAGGGCCACATGGCGAAGGGGTCGCGGCGCACGCCTGCTTTAAGTCCGATGGCGGCTGCTGTCACTTCCGATCCAACAATCGATCCCAAGAAGACCCCATGGTTCCAGTTGAATGACTGGAAGACCAGCGGCACGGTCGAAGGCCTGCGGCCTCCGAAAAGGAAAGCGCTGATAGGAACTCCTGCGGGATCTCCCCATGCCGTGTCAATAGCGGGGCACTGACTTGCCGGAGCCGTGAAGCGGGCGTTGGGATGAGCCACCTGCTCACTGCTTCCGGGTTTCCATACTATGTTTTTCCAGGTAACGGTGCCCGCCGGACATTCAGTGCCGATTCCTTCCCACCATACATCCCCGTTGGGAGTCACACCCACGTTGGTGAAGATCGAATTCCGGGTCATGCTCAGCATGGCATTCGGATTGGTCTCCATGGAGGTCATTGGAGCCACGCCGAAGAAGCCGTTCTCGGGATTGATGGCGTAAAGACGGCCATCTTTGCCGAATTTCATCCAGGCAATGTCGTCTCCCACAGTTTCCACGCTCCATCCGGGAATGGTGGAGATCAGCATGGCCAGATTGGTTTTTCCGCAAGCACTGGGGAATGCAGCAGCGATATATTTCTTTTCACCTTTGGGGTTGGTGATTCCCAGAATCAGCATATGCTCGGCAAGCCATCCCTGCTCTTTGGCCATATAAGAAGCGATGCGGAGTGCGAAACACTTTTTGCCCAAAAGGGCGTTTCCTCCATATCCCGATCCATACGACCAAATTTCACCGGTTTCGGGGAAATGAGAGATATATTTCTGCTCAATGGGGGCACAAGGCCAGGAAACATCCTTCTGACCGGGTTCCAGGGGAGCGCCCACGGAATGTATGCAGGGTACAAAGTGGCCATCTTCTCCCAATGTATCAAGCACTGCCTGTCCCATGCGGGTCATGATACGCATGTTAACCACCACATAGGCTGAATCGGTAATTTCCACCCCGATATGGGAAATATCAGATCCCAAAGGTCCCATGCTGAAAGGTATCACATACATAGTACGTCCTCTCATGCACCCTTTGTACAATCCGCGCATGGTGGCTTTCAGCTCGGCAGGCGCCATCCAGTTGTTCGATGGGCCGGCATCTTCCTCGTTCTCCGTACTGATGAAGGTGCGGTTCTCTACGCGCGCCACATCACTCGGATCGCTATTGAAGGCATAACTGCCCGGACGTTTGGCTTCATTCAGTTTGACTGCAGCCCCGGAGGCTACCATTCCGTCAAGCAGACGCTGGTTTTCCTCTTCCGATCCGTTGCACCAATATACTTGTTCGGGCCGGCATAACTCGGCCCATTCCTGAACCCATGCTTTAAGTTTTTTATGATTCGTCATCGAAAATTTGTATTAGTTGTTCGCGAAACTAATTTGATATCCATTACATCTTGACCATGGCAAAAATAACGGGTATCCCTGATTAATGGAGGAAACTATCCAAATCGCGTGACAGTTTAAATTTAAATTAATACAGATTTCCCTGACGGGTAAGTAGTATCGTTTCAGGAACGGGGATGAAACTGCTGAACAGTGCTTTTCAAGTACTCATTATCCATATGGGTGTAGATCTCCGTGGTGAGTATCGATTCGTGCCCCAACATCTCCTGAACGGCACGCAGATCGGCTCCCCCGTTGATCATGTGGGTGGCAAAAGAGTGACGGAAGGTATGGGGACTGATTTTCTTTCCAAGACCTACTTTGTCTGATAGGTTTTTAATAATGGTGAATACCATAACCCGGCTCAGCTTCTGACCCCTTCGGTTCAAAAAGAGAATGTTGGCGCTTTCCTTGTTAGTGTGAA
>CAZLDP010000373.1:0-3488 GCA_964558145.1 uncultured Prolixibacteraceae bacterium
GGCCAATACCGTTACTATTAGCGACGTATTTCCAGCAGCCAACGGAACAATCATTATCACTGTTTCACCCGGGCCAAACAATAACAACTCGTTAAAGTATTATTTCCTTGGAGCAATTCGAATGACTTCCGAAAAACAACCTGTCGTTTACGATAGAGATGGAACCATTCATGTTGACTTCGGAAATAAACTGTCAACCGGGAACTGGAACAATTTAACTATTCCAACCGGCGGCGAAGTAATATCCGACCTGGTAAATACGGAGGGAAACAGCACTGGCTTTTCATTATGGGTACACGATGCTTTTACCGGAATAAATAACGTTGGAACCACTTCTCCGGATGCATCGCTGGATATGAGTGTAAACGCCACTTCGGATAGTTTCTTCGGAAGTGAAGGCGCACATAGCGGAATAACCGAACCGACCGGCGGAATAACGCTGGGCGGACTAAACGCCGACACGAAATTTACATTCTCGTTCTTCGCCTCGCGGGATCAGGTGACCGATAACCGCGAAGCAAAATACAAAGTAACCGGGCTGACAGAAGAAATTGTTTATCTCGATGCTTCGAACAACAAGAAGAATATAGCCAAAGTACCCGATATACGTCCTGCTCAAAATGGGACAATTAAAATAGAGGTGGCTCCGGGGCCAAATAACAATAATAGTCTGAAATATTACTATTTGGGTGCAATGCGCATTGAATATTCAACGGTGCCAACCAGCGCTAAAACAGAATTAACAATGCCTGCCAGCGAAATGCCGGTGTCGGTATTTCCAAATCCAACGGCAGACAAAGTAACATTCAGTTGTATTTTGCCTGAAGCAGGCGATCTGCAAATTCAGGTTTATAACATCAGAGGCCAACTGGAACAGGTAATCAGCCGGGCCCATTGTTCTGCCGGACAATGCACCATTCAATGGGATGGCATAACCAGCCAGGGCGCGAAACTCGATGCAGGTGTTCATTTTTGCCGCATCAGCTTAAACGGAGCAGGGAAAACATATTCGAACACACAAAAACTTCTTGTAAAATAACACGCAAAAGTAATTAGGATGAAAGGCCCATCTTCGGGCTTTTTATTCCAGACTAAAAAGAAAAACAAGGATGAACATTAACAAACAAATCAAACGGATGCTGTTACTAGGCAGCATCATTTTGGGGAATATTTCATGCAGCGAAAGCGATACTCCAGACCCTTCTGCCACCGATTCCCGCAACGATTTAGTGATTCGAAAGGAAATCATTAACCAGTCGTTCATCGGAAATGGCGTTCAATGGGGCGGATACGATGTATTGCAGGCATGGACAGGAAATCCGTCGCTATCAGAAAGCGATTGGAATAAACTTTTTCTGCGGGTTCGTTTTATGCGTCCGCCAATTGTTCGTATCATGGTTTCGGCAGGTTGGAACTATATGGTTAACGGGAAGTTTACCCCGACCAAAAGCGAAGCCGTTTTACTGAAAATACTCGATTTCTGTCAGGCCGAAGGAATTTCTGTCCTCTTTGGCGAGTGGGGACACAACGGGGGAACCCGTATTGACCAGGAGTGGCTGGAGAATTCGGCTCAGTTCATTAATTGGCTTGTGAACACCAAGGGGTACACCTGTATTAAATATTTCAATATGGTGAATGAACCGAATGGCGACTGGTCGTCAATCAACGGAAATTATCCGCTGTGGAAAAGCCTGATGGAACAGTTTCATGAGAAATTGGTTGCCCTTAACCTATCCTCAAAAATTAAACTGATTGGTCCCGACGTGGCAGTGTGGAATGTCAACTTAACTTCCTGGGTTACCAATACTTCGGTAGATTTAGCCGGCAAAGTAGAGGTATTTGATATTCATACTTATCCGAAAGAAACAGAAGTTCGCGATGGTTCATACCAGCAAATGATAAAAGTTTATCGTAACGCAGCACCCGCTTCAAAAGATATGCTGATGGGAGAACTGGGTTTCAAATATGATGCCAACTCGGATTTAGGCAAGCTGAACGCACAACGAATCGCGGCTGACAAATATGCTTCGGATGACAGCAACATGTCGGTTTACGATGCTTTCTACGGAATTGACATGGCTGATGCGGTCATTCAAAACATGCGTTCTGCTTATGGCGGAGTTATTCTCTGGAATCTGGACGATGCGATGTACAACAAGGGTTCGCAGAATGCGACAACCCTGAAACGCTGGGGTTTCTGGAATATTCTTGGTGCCGAAAAATTTGAAAATCCGAAAGATGAAAACATCCGCCCGTGGTTTTACACCATGTCGCTGATGAGCCGTTATTTTCCACAGGGAACAAAAATATACCAGGTAAGTTTGCCTGACAAAGTTGGCCTTCGTTCCATTGCCGGCGAAAAAGATGGAAAATACACCATTGCAATTGTCAATTCGCACACGGTTAGTTATTCCATTAACTTGAAAATGGAAAACGGAGTACCGATTCCGAATGCAAAAATATTCAGTTACAAATCGGGGAAAGAGGGTGCGTTTACAGGTGCCGTAGATTCCAACGGTTTCGCAAAAGCTGAAATTTCGGGTGAAACGATCAATCTGACTGGCGATGCTTTCCGGAAAATGGAAATCCCGGCTCAATCTTTTTACCTGATAACAAATATGAACGATTAAAAATGATGAGAGTATTATTAATATCAATATCTCTGCTGCGGAAGTAACAAGAATGACAATTTTGCAAGTGAAGTTTTTGAAAGTAATTCAATCGTTATTGTCAATCCAACCCTTCTATCGAACAAGTATTGGTTGTTAAAAGATGGCGAAAACGGAAAAGAGGAAGTAAATTATGCTGCGTTTACGAAAATCAGGTTATTAAACATTAAAAAAACATAAGAATTTACGATGCTCAAAAAAAGTGAAAACAACCCGATATTATCACCCAACCCAGCTAATGATTGGGAAAGCTTGGTTGTTTGCAATCCGGGTGCATGGTACGAAAACGGGAGTTTTTATCTGCTCTACCGGGCTGCCGGTGACGACGAAGATCACTTCATCCGATTTGGATTGGCGATCAGTAATGACGGGATCAATTTTCAGCGGGTGTCCGACCAACCCGTATTTGGCCCCAGTTGCAATGGTCCCGACATGGGAGGTGTTGAAGATGCCCGTATCGTCAAATTTGGAGACGAGTTTTATGTAACCTATGCCTATCGCCCATATCCTCCGGGACGTTACTGGACATTTCCGCACGATGTGGTTCGCTTACCCGACGCAGGACCGGATGCACCGGCTGTTTACCGCCAAAATATTGCCAATTCCGGTTTGGCTCTCACCAAAGATTTTCGCACATGGCGTCGTCTTGGCCGTTTGACGCAGGCCAATCTCGACGATCGGGATGTGATTCTTTTTCCGGAGAAAATTAACGGCAAATTTGCCATGCTGCATCGCCCGAAACAATGGATCGGTAGCCGGTACGGCTGCGAACATCCCTCTATCTGGATTACTTTTTCCAGCGACCTGATGGTATGGAAT
>CAZLDP010000374.1:0-3465 GCA_964558145.1 uncultured Prolixibacteraceae bacterium
ATGCTGTACGGATTAAAAGAGAGTTACCTTCACCGGGTCGATCACATGAACCGGCTCAGGGAATTGCAGGACAGAACCGGAGGTTTCAATGCATTTATCCCCCTTAAATTCCGGAAAGCCCACAATGTATACTCTTCAAGGGGAGAAACCACCGTGATTGAAGATTTGAAAAATTTTGCCGTCAGCAGAATTTTCATAGACAACATCCCCCACCTGAAAGGATACTGGCCGATGATCGGGAGATCCATTGCCCGCCTCTCTTTAGATTATGGGGTTGACGACCTCGACGGCACCATCGATGATTCCACGAAAATCTATTCCATGGCCGGAGCGGAAGAGCAAAATCCGGCAGCCACCACTTCTGAACTGGCGCAAATGATCAGGGAAGCCGGATATGTGGCTGCGGAAAGGGATACCCTGTACCGCATCCTCCGTACTTTTTAGTCCGCCTCCCTCTCCGTTATTCAATAATTCCCTGCTTACTCTTTGATTTTTTGGATAATTTTGTACCCACAAAGAAATTTGATCATGAAACTGAAAGAATTCCTGACCAGTAAAGTTTTCATGAAGCATTTCCTTGCTTCGGTGGCATTGGCATTTGCGATGATCATTTTTGCCCTCCTGATCCTGCGCTTTTACACCCGGCATGGGGAGGCTTATCCGGTTCCCAACCTATACGGACTTTCTGAGGATGAATATTCCAGGATTCTTGACAAGGCTGACCTTAATTTTAAAGTGGTTGATTCAACCTACAACGCCATGATCAAACCGGGCGGGGTTGTGGATCAAGTTCCGAAAGCCGGGCACAAGGTAAAGCGCAACCGGGTGATTTATCTCACGCTAAATGCTTTGGGACCTGAAATCGTTCACATGCCCCGGGTGATCGACATCAGTTTCCGGCAGGCAGTGGTTCAATTGGAAACCGCCGGACTGTTGCCGGGACAGATCACCTACGAACCCTCGGAATACCAGAACCTGGTATTAAAAGCGCGGCTGAACGGAAAGGAGATCTCCGAAGGGGAGCCTGTGACCAAAGGAACCTTCATCGACCTGGTTCTCGGATCAGGAGAAGGCGGGGATAATACCAACCTTCCCGACCTGAGAGGGCTTACCCTTGCACAAGCAAGAGAAGCGCTCAGCCAGGCCACCCTGAATGTGGGAACCCTCTTTTTTGACGAAACCGTGCTGACCCCCAACGATTCGTTGACGGCCATCATCATACGGCAACACCCCAGCCCTGAATTTTCGTACCAGGCCGCAGTCGGTTCGGCCATTGATATGTGGCTAAGCACCGATCGTTCCCGGATAGAACAAAAGAAGACAAACCAACAGGAAGAATCCTTTTTTTAATACGGATGGATCCATTCATCGAAGAAAACGAAGAATCGGACGAGAATGCCCTGTATGAGCATTACCGGTTGGTAGCCGATCAGGGTCAGGCTCTGATCAGAATCGATAAATTCCTTTCCAATCTGCTTCCGCACACCTCGCGGAGCAGGATCCAGGCTGCCACGGGAGCCGGAAGCATAAGGGTAAACCAACTTCCGGTCAAATCGAATTACAGGGTAAAACCCGGCGATGAAGTCACTGTATTATTAGAATATCCTAAAAGAGAATTTAAACTCATTCCTGAAAATATCCCGCTGAACATCGTCTATGAAGACGACGACCTGGTCGTTATTAACAAAGCCCCGGGAATGGTGGTTCATCCGGGCCACGGAAATTACGACGGAACCCTGGTGAATGCCCTGCTTTATCATTTCAGAAATCTTCCCCTCTTTAACCCCGATGATCCAAGACCGGGACTCGTTCACCGCATCGACAAGGACACCTCCGGGTTGCTGGTGGTTGCCAAAACCGAAGAAGCCAAACTCCACCTCTCCTTTCAGTTTTCGGAAAAAACCACCCAACGGAAATACATCGCCCTGGTATGGGGCGACATCAAACAGGAGAGCGGAACCATCGAGGGTCATATCGGAAGATCGCTCAGCAACCGGTTGATATTCACCGTTTATCCTGAAGGAGACCAGGGTAAAACCGCCATCACCCATTACAGGGTCGTTGAACGGCTGGGGTATGTAACCTTGGTGGAATGTCAATTAGAAACAGGCCGGACGCACCAGATCAGGGTCCATATGAAACATACCGGCCATCCCCTCTTTAACGATGCCGCCTATGGGGGGGACCAGATACTCCGAGGAACTACCTTTTCCAAATACCGGCAGTTTATCCACAACTGCTTTGAAATATTACCCCGTCAGGCACTTCATGCCAGGAGCCTCGGTTTTATCCATCCCCGTACCGGGAAAGCGATGTATTTCGACTCAGAATTACCTGCCGACATGGCGACTGTCATCAACAAGTGGAGAACTTATATTTCAACCCGTGAAATAAATCAATCTGAATAATGAATGTAACTGTAAAACCCCAAATCGGCATCATCGCCGGCGGCAACTCCTCCGAATTTGTCGTTTCGATCAAAAGCGGACAGAACTTGTGGGAAGCCATCGACCATGGGAAATTCACCCCTTGGCTGATCCACATCCGGGAAGAGGAGTGGCAGGTCGTTGAACAGGGCATTCCCGTCGCACCTGTCGACAAGGCGGATTTCAGCTTTGTCAGGAACGGGGAAAAAATCAGGATCGACTATGCCTACATCACCATTCACGGTACTCCGGGCGAAGACGGTATCCTTCAGGGTTATTTCGACATGCTGAAAATCCCCTATTCCACCTGCGATGTTCAAGCATCGGCCCTCACCTTCAACAAATGGTACTGCAACAATTACCTGCGCAATTTCGGAATTCCGATGGCCCGCACCATCAGGCTGACAAAGGGGGAATACTTTAATCCGGCTGAAATTGTGGCCACTCTGGGACTTCCGCTTTTTGTGAAACCCAATGCCGGAGGTTCCAGTTTCGGAGTGACGAAAGTCAAAAAAGAAGAAGAGCTCGCCGGTGCACTCTTCCATGCATGGAACGAAAGCAAGGAAGCCCTAGTGGATGAGTTCATTCCCGGGAAGGAGTATACCTGCGGGCTGGTCAGAACCAAAGGGGAATTGCTCACCTTTCCGGTGACCGAGGTGGTTCCTAAAAATGAGTTTTTCGATTTTGAAGCCAAATATACTCCCGGAGTGACCGACGAGATCACTCCGGCCAGGCTTCCGGAAGAGCTTTTCCGCAAGTGTCAGGAACTGAGCAGAAAAATATACACCCTTTGTGGATGTTCGGGAATCGTCAGGATGGATTATATTCTTCACGATAACACCTTCTATTTTCTGGAAGTAAACACCACCCCCGGCATGACCTCTACCAGTTTTATTCCCCAACAAATCAAAGCGATGGGTAAAACCCTCACGGAGATCTTAACAATGGTGATCGGGGAAAAGTTAAAAACCGGCTGATAAAATCAGGTTCATCTCCCGGGCTTTCCAAAGGGTAATCATTAATTTTGAAATTCAAAGTT
>CAZLDP010000375.1:0-3449 GCA_964558145.1 uncultured Prolixibacteraceae bacterium
TTTTTCATGAATCCGGATAACTTCATCCCATTTTTGATCGATGTACAATTTTTCAAGTATAAGCTCTTTCCTCCGTTCCGGATCGTATTGCATTCTCAGATACAAAACAGCACATGCAAAAAGGAGGATCAGAATGACAATCGTTAATGCCCCAGATGATTTTCGCTCTTCCTTTCTTTTCAATCCAGCTTTTAAAATAACCGGGAAAATCATCATATATCCTGTAAGGAGAATCTCCGGGAATTTTGAAAATGTCAATGGATAACCAAGAAGCAATTCAGTCGGTTGAAGAAAAATAATCTCTCTGAAAATAAAAAAGGTACAAACAACAGACATAAACAGGAGTATAGGATAGAGAAACCTTTGCTTCCCTTTCAGGGGAAACATACTAAATGCCACAATCATAATCACAAACAGGAATGAAAAAGAACCCGACAGATAAAAAAGAAATGGGAAGCAAATGAGAATGATACCTGGCAACCTTTTTTCTATAAGTGTAATTAATAGACGAAAACAAACTACAACCAGCAAAAATCCCAGGGAATTGCACAATAATTGATCCTCCCGGACAAGGATCACCAGAAACAAGAACAAAGATAACAAAACAGGGACGGGTGGAACATTCTTTTTTCCAGTCAGCAACTTTGCAGCGCTGAAGGATGATGCGAAAAAAAGAAGAAACAAAGCCGCCAGAAGGAAAGAACCGTATAAAACGCTCTGGTATCCCTGTGTCAGAAAAGCGCCTGCATACTCAAGCATTCCTCCGGGCTTGCAGGCAAATGAACTGAAATACTCGCCAGAAAAAATAAACAGGGTTTTCTTTTCCTGTACAAAGAAATGGCCTTCTCCGAACGAAATAAAATATCCGAATAAAAGCAACCCAAACAATCCGGCGAAATAAAACAACACCGTACTGTTTTTCATGACTCTATCTTCAGAGTGGGGATCAATCCTGAAAAAACAAATATTCCTCCGTATCATATCACGCTTCCTCTCGGAATTAGTTTCCTCAATTCCTTTCGTCCCAAATCGCTTGGTTTGGATCTTTGCCTGATGCACGGTAAAAATCGCGTGGACCTACCTTGATTTTTCCTTTCACAAATTCAGGCCGGTTAAAGGTTTTGCCCAGTTTCAGATAAAGTGTTGGATCTTTCTGCGGTAGAACAAAAGGCTTAGCGGTATGACCATCGGTTCCGAAATAAGCCAGAAAGGGACGGGCAGTCAAGCCGTCCCCTCTTTTGCTACTGAAAACAATCCACCTGCCATTCGATGACCATGCATGATGACTTTCCGATTCATCGCTATTCAGACCCATTTTTGAGAAAATGTTTGTCTTCAGGTCGAGCAAATAGAGGTCAGATTCCTTATGCCAGATTGAAAATGTCCCGTAATCAAGCCTGGTAAAAATCAGATACCTGCCATCGGGAGAGATGGTTGGCATTGTCACACTATTCCCTGTTTCACTGGCAGGAAACACTGTTTCCGGTTTGCTAAAGCGTCCGTTTTCAGCATCAAATGAACGTCTTACCAGATCAAATTTTATATTTCGAAGGTTATAACTTCCAATAGGTTTCCGGGTTCTTACATAATACAGCCATTCCCCGCAGGGCGACCAGCATGGAAATGTTTCCATATAATCGGAGGAAATACTATCCTCCACTGCAGAGATTTTATGGGTTTGGTTGTTATATATGACCAGACGCGCCGATTGGTCATATACTTCAATCATTTTACCTCCGTGCATAGGAAAAGCCTGCCCTATCTCATTGGAGGAAAACACAATAAACCTACCTGAAGGATGCCATGCCGGATACACTGCATTGGCGGTCATTTCATCTGTCCTTAATAATTTTCTGACAACCTGTTCACCCTCAACAAAATAGGTACCCTTCACGGAACCGCGAACATGGATGAAAAACCGTTCAGGATCATTCTTCAGAAACGTGTGACAATTCATACAATTGTCGTTAAGTAGTTGGTTCTCAATAACCGATTCTTCTTCAAAACTCTGAAGAGAGCGCTGTATCAATTTCATCTGTGACCAAGATTCAAATCCCGGATAAAGGATGCGGTAACAAAGATAGGGATCAATGGATTCTTCCGCAACATATACATAAAAGGGATTGAATTTCCTTATGATATCTTCTTTGTCCTTGACGAAAAGAGTGATCCCAATTTTCCCTCCCTTGTTGTTTTCCAATAATTTTCGCCATAGTTTCGGGGAAAATTCAACCTTGTTCCCTTTTGTTTTTATCTCTACCTCTTCTCCGTCAACCGGGTGGATGAGGAATTTTACAATGCTGCCGCTTTCCTTTGTAATAAAATTAAGCGGCGCAATATTCGGGGGTATTGTTACCCCGGAATAGTCGGGAGTGATCAGTGGTTCTCTTCCCACATCAAAGAAATCCTCTTTAACGGTAATGTTACAGCATAAAGCTAATATGACCGCTGTAAAAACCAATGCCGGAATCACTATCTTCCGTAATTTTCTCACTTTTCCAATATTTTGATAATTATCCTTGAAAACATTATCTCAAATCAGCTACTTAAAATCAAAGAAACCTCTTGTAACCTCTTGTAAGATTAATAAATATCTACTATAAAGCCAACTTAACAGATTTGAAATCTTCCTATCCATTTAAACAAAATGTTTTCTTTTATGATGATTCTCTTTCCTGGAAGATTGTGGAAGAGGGTTACATGAGCTTTAAGTTAACAACAGCAGACAAATTGCACCAGGAAATCTTCAATTGGGTAAAAGACAAATACAAATTTTAGAGTTTCCTGCAAAAATAACTTATACTTGTAATTTGGATATTTGCGTGGTCTTTACAGTCATAATTCTTAAATGTATTAAATTTAAACAATGCTAAAAATTATCAATAGATTGTATGAGTATAAATGTTTCCCAATTTCTCTCAGGGTTCTCACATTCATCGCATTTATTTTTTTGATCCTCATTGGTTTCACTTCACCTTCCAAGGATCCTTTTTTCATCAGTATGCTTAGCAAGACCAACCTTACAACCAGTTTTATTTGGAGACTCTGGTGGCCTTTGGTGGTGTTGTCTGCTGTTTTTCTGGGAAGGGTCTGGTGTATGATCTGTCCGATGGAAATGGTAACCAGATTTTTTGCTAAAATTGGGTTCAAGTTCAGACGACCTGGATGGGTTTTATCAGGTTGGGTCATCCCTGTTTTTTATATGGTCATTCTGATCTTCGGGGTGACCCTGCTGCAGATTGACCAGAATACCAAATATACCTCCTGGTATCTTCTTGGTATCATGGGAGTTGCAGTCCTAACGGGAATAGTTTTCGGAAAGAACACATTTTGCCGGTATGTTTGTCCTATCGGGTATATGCTTGGCTTAATTTCGAAACTGGCCATGTGGGGATGGCGAGTACAAAAGAAAAGTGTTTGTAAGGAATGCCGGGATAAATCATGTATTA
>CAZLDP010000376.1:0-3443 GCA_964558145.1 uncultured Prolixibacteraceae bacterium
CGATAGTTCCAACACCACCCCATTCTCTAGGTTGCTTGAAGCACGCCGTGATCTCGCTGGACAGGGGCTTGATCCGGCGGAGTGTTTACGACAAGCGCTGGCCAAGCTGGAGGAGGAGTGGGTGGAACTAAAAAATATTGTGAAATTAGTCTAATTATTAATCTGTACTAAAAAAAATTGAGATCTTCGTTCTCGGGATTGTGCCCTACAGTACTGATTGTTGTTTTTTTATAAAACTCCAGGTCACAGTCAGCACACTGCCAAACTGGATCATCGTCTCTGATGCAGCATCCTCCAAGTATTATCTTTCCCGCTTGCATATCTTGCTGCAGTTCTTCAGAGAATGCCGGTAGACCGTACAAGATACGAGCAATCCGTTTGGACCCGCAGGCAGGACATTTCCGGGGTTTCCGGGAATACCTCGTAGCGATCACTTTTCTTAATCCTACTTTCCGTATCAGATCAATTCTTGAGTAAGCCTTTTTCTTTCGCCAACGCCACCAAATGAGTGCGGTTTGTTGCCTTAACCTTGTTGAGCAATGCTGAAATGTAATTCCGGACCGTCCCTGATCCTAACTGCAATTCTTCGGCAATTTTGGTGTTGGTGTACCCTTTTTCTACCAATCGTAGGATTTCCAACTCACGATTACTGATACCAAAGTTGTTAATAGTCATTTTGTTCAGCTCTTCATGCGTAAGCTGTACAAAGACAGTAGAGTTGTAATCTTCTACCCGGGCATCTTCCAGCGGTTCAAGAAATGTAATCAATACATGGAACGAACCCTGCGGAAGGAGATCAGAGATAGCAGTAACGCGCCCATCCACATAGGTCCCTTCAATTGTGAGGTGTTGTTGTGCCATGTTTTATCCTCTTCTTTTTTATGTACATGCTATTGTTATTTCTTCTCCTCCCTGAGCTTTACCTTCCAGGTTTCGTATACAGCCTTCTTCTCAGCAGTCCAAAATTCTTCGAGGCAGGCGGTAGTGGAGAGGTGGGTTAGCTGAACCCAGCCTATGAATATTTTACTACCCTCTCTCGGTTGCTCAAAGCTCGCCGGGATCTCCTTGGTCAGGGACTTTATTCAGCAGAGCGGTTAGCGCAGGCTCTGGATAACCTGGAGGAGGAGTGGGTGGAATGTAAAAAAAATTAAGGGAATACCCTAAATAATCTTTTCGCCCTTCACCAGACCAAGCCCCAGGATTACGATCCAGATAAAGATAGCTAGAACAAAAAAATTCGGCCAAAAAAAGATCGTCAGCCCGTTTCCTAATAAGGGGATATTGCCGATAATGCCTTTGCCAAAAAAAATTTCCTGGATGAAATCCCAGACCGTCCACAGCGCCCCGGCAACCCCCACTGGGATAAACAAGATACCCGTGATGATCTTAGCGAACCTCAAATCGAAGAGCCAACCGAGGCTGAAGACGGCTACGGCAGCGCTACCCGCAACCCAAAGAAAATCAGGCGTCTCTTGTTTCAGGTTATAAATGACCGAGTAAATCCCAAGAGCGAGCCCAAGAAGGCTCAGGATTATTCGAATAATCTTTTTGGCCATTGGTATCTCCTTCGGTTTGGTGCGATCAGTGAACCCACTATAGAAATAATACCCGCTTAAATTCATCGCCCAATTCGGCTACAAGGAAATGCCAAAAATCCTTAAAATCATCCCGGTTGAGGTCGTAAATGAATGACAACCTGTATCCGATACTATTGAATGAGGTTCCTGTCACAAAAGCAGATTTATTGTCGACTATCCATACGCGATCATGTATCGAGGAGCAAGTAAAGGTATGCACGGGTAAGCTATTGGGAAAGGTGTGTATTATTACTTCTCGCATCAAGGGATTTTCCTTTTTTTGCGAGTGAACCAAGACCAACTTAGACAGACTTTCAGGGAGAACTTCACGTAATTGACGTACATAATCTTCGGGATCATCCCCTTCTCTTATAGTAAGTATATAAGGATCACAGATGACCAGGGTCTTCGCATCTTTGACTCTGTTCTTTAAAGATAGTAGTGCCAACTCACGAGACCGGTTCATTTATACCTCCTTCAGATTTGTGCCATTGATGTAATACACTTTAACCAGATGAGCATATGCTGCCAGGCCAACACCGCATCAGTCAAAGGTTCTTCAACATGTGCAACACGGGTATTTCGGAACCCATTTACCTTTTCCAGTAACTCGTATAAATTCTTGAATGGTTGGCCCGAAAGTTGACGTTCGATATCCTTCCAGATACCAGACAAGTTCTCTGAACGGTTCAGAGCATAATCGAGGCAAAATAGCAGGAGACCCATGCGCTGCATGTAACGACCAAATAGAAAATTGTCCTTGAGAAAACGCTGATTTTTTTCGACCTGATTTCTGTAGCCATGAGGAAGGTCAGCTGTATAAGGTTCAAAATACTCCTGCCGTGAATAATGCTCGGAAGGAATGAATGAACGCAATCGTTTTTCAAGGATTTTTAACGCAAGCTCATCAAGCGGCGACAGCAGAGGTTGAAAGGCATGAGCAAAAGTTGGCATACGGGATCTTTCAGCATGGTCTAATAAATTTACAGCCTGACGCATAATCTCGTTATACGCTTCAGGCGGAGCAGAAATACCCGCTTCACGTAATTTTTGTGAATACACATCTTCAGCCCGTTTAAGAGCGGCTGTCTCTTCGAGGGGCAATTGCAGCTGTTGTGTTTTGGCTTCATTAATAAGCCCTGCCAGTGATGGCGCACAAGCCCTTGCCAATTCTTCCATAGCGGAAGGCGCACTGGCAGAAAATATCTGGTAGGGAACATAAACATATTCCCACTTCATCTCCGAGGTGGAACTTGTTTTACACCAATCAAGCGCAGCCCGAGCTTTGATCGGCACCAACGGGTCCACACGACCCTTCAACTCAACCAAATAAGTTAGTTTCCTGCCAGTATTTACAAAAAAGTCTGGCACGTATAACGCCCGGTTACCCGTAGGCGTCTGGTAATCAATCATTAATTTTTGAGGACCAGCATTCTTGGCAAACGAGACTACGTCATTAGCATAATCGCAAAAATCGGAGAATTCCTGTTCAAAGCCGGAATCACAGGAAACCAGATTGAATAAGGTTTTTTGCGCTTCTACAACTGGACGGTCAGGGGTTACTGTCACCTGGTAAGGTTGCCAAAGTGATAAATTCGAACCAGCGCTTATAGATTTGCGCGTGGTTGCCGTAATCGTCTTTTCAAGTGTCACATGGGTATAAGTAGCACGAATATGATCGGCAACATCTACAACTCCCATGGGGTGGTCTTTCTCACCCTAATAGAGATTCACTAAGCGCTCGAATAAAACCGTAGATACGAACTGCATGATTAGCGGGGTTAATTCCTGATGGGTACTAGTTAGGTGACAAGCACGACCGAGATCACGGGCGAAGTAAGAAGGTGATAAGCAATATCGCTCAAC
>CAZLDP010000377.1:0-3437 GCA_964558145.1 uncultured Prolixibacteraceae bacterium
GGTTTTAGTTTTTCAGCCCCTTTTACATACAATTTACCCCAGGGTTCGATAAAATCGTTCTGGGTGTCGACATTCCAGAATAGAATTGAACGTTTATCCATACAGATGCCTTTGAACTGATTAATGGAGCACAAATATAGTAAAAAAGAATACGACGATTACCGGAATGTACCCAGAAGATCATCTAACAGTTTGTCGTCGGCTTCCCGTGGAATGGTGACATGGAGGAGCGGATTATCAGCCATGGCCCTGCGAATGGTAAACAGGGCTGGTTTGTTTCTTGCCCAGCTTCTGCGGGCAATCCCATTGGTTACATCCCAATAAAGCATGTTTTTCAAACGGTTGCCGGCTTCTGGTGTGCCGTCGAGGGTGAGGCCGAATCCTCCGTTGATCACCTCGCCCCATCCTACCCCTCCTCCATTGTGGAGGGATACCCAGGTAGCCCCCCTGAAGCTGTCACCGGCGAAATTGTGGACGGCCATATCGGCGGTGAGTTGGGAACCGTCGGTGATGTTGGAGGTTTCCCGCCAGGGGGAGTCGGTTCCTGAGACATCGTGGTGGTCGCGTCCCAACACGACCGGCGCCGAGAGGATTCCCTTCCTGATGGCCTCGTTGAATGCAGAGGCTATGGCGATCCGGCCTTCCGCGTCGGCATAAAGGATTCTGGCCTGGGATCCCACCACCAGGTTGTTTTTTCCTGCATCCCTGATCCATTTCAGGTTGTCTGCCAGTTGATTCCTTATTTCCGCCGGACTCTTTTCTATCTGTTTTTCAAGGGCTTCGGCTGCCAATAGGTCGCTTTTTGCGAGGTCGGCAGATTCCCCCGATGTGCATACCCACCGGAAAGGACCAAATCCGTAATCGAAATAGAGTGGCCCCATGATGTCCTGCACATAGGAGGGGTAACGGTATTCTCCGTCGGGCCTGAAAATATCAGCCCCTGCTTTACCCGATTCCAGCAGAAAAGCATTGCCGTAATCCCAGAAGTACATCCCCCTTTCTGCCAAAGTATTGATGGCATTCACCTGCCGTCGGAGTGAGTCCTTTACCTTCTCTTTGAAGCTTTCCGGATTGCCGGCCATCATGGCGTTCGACTCCTCAAAGGTCAATCCTGCGGGATAATATCCTCCCGAAAAGGGATTGTGGAGGGAAGTCTGGTCGGATCCCAAGTTTGCATTGATATTCCTCCGGACAATTTCTTCCCATAAGTTGACCACATTTCCCACGTAAGCCAGCGACACAGCCTCCTCGCAGTTGACAGCCTCTTGCATCCGGTGGATCACACCGGGCAGCGAGGTGTAAACTTCATCGACCCATCCCTGCTCTTTTCGGGTCTGAACCGCCTTGGGATTGATTTCTGCCACCACACAGACCATCCCTGCGATCACTGCTGCCTTGGGCTGAGCCCCCGACATTCCCCCAAGTCCCGATGTGATGAAAAGCCTGCCTTTACCTAATCCTCCAGAATGCATCCGGGCTGCGTTGAGCAGGGTCAGGGTTGTCCCGTGGACAATTCCCTGAGGACCGATATACATGTACGATCCTGCAGTCATCTGCCCGTACTGCGTTACTCCCAATGCATTGAGCCTTTCATAATTCTCCCGGGTGGAGTAATTGGGAATCATCATGCCGTTGGTGATGACCACCCGTGGGGCTTCACGATGAGAGGGAAACAATCCAAGCGGGTGGCCCGAATAGATGGCCAGGGTCTGGTCGTCTCTCATTTCCGACAGGTATTTCATGGTCAGCAGATATTGTGCCCAGTTTTGGAAAACTGCCCCGTTTCCCCCGTAGGTGATCAACTCGTGCGGATGCTGCGCCACCGCCGGATCGAGGTTGTTTTGAATCATCAACATAATGGAGGCGGCCTGAACTGACCGGGCGGGATAATTGGAAAGGGGTCTGGCCTTCATGGCGTATTCCGGCCTGAACCGGTACATGTAGATCCGGCCGTATTGCTCCAACTCGTTCAGAAATTCGGGCGCCAATACCGCATGAAAGTCAACGGGGAAATAACGGAGTGCATTCTTCAGCGCCAGCTTCTTCTCCTTTTGGTTGAGAACCTCTTTCCGCCGGGGAGCATGGTTAACCTCCCGGTCATATTTCTTTTCAGGGGGGATAACCGGAGGAATTCCCTTCCTGATTGCATCAGCAAACGTTTTATCACTCATAGACATGTGTCGTTAATCTGTGAAAAAATGTAATTTAGCGGCAAATTAGGGGGTTTCTCCGATAAGAACGATGATTTTTAACAATGAATAGTGAAATTTACTAAATAATATGGTTGATATGAAAAAGAGCTTTTTGATGGTTGCAGTTATCATCTCAGGTTTTTTATTTACCGGCTGTGGATACAATAAGATGGTTTCGTTGGAGGAATCGGTATCTTCGGCCTGGGCACAGGTGGAAAATGTGTACCAGCGGCGTGCCGACCTGATCCCTAACCTGGTGGAGACAGTGAAGGGATATGCCCAGCACGAACAGGAGACACTAACCCGGGTGATTGAAGCCCGTTCGCAGGCGACATCCATGAAAGTGGATCCTGCCAATCTCACGCCGGATGCCATCCGGCAATTCCAGGAAGCCCAGCAGGGTCTCTCTTCCGCCCTCAGCCGGTTGATGGTGGTCGTAGAACAATATCCCGACCTGAAGGCAAACCAAAATTTTCTGGATCTTCAAGCCCAGCTCGAAGGGACTGAAAACCGCATCACGGTCGAAAGGATGAAATTCAATGAAACCACCCAGGCTTACAATGCTTTCATTCGCAGGTTTCCTGAGCTGATTACGGCCAAAATTCTCGGTTTTGATAAGAAACCCTATTTTGAAGCACAACAGGGTGCAGAAAAAGCGCCCGAAGTCAGGTTTTGAAATTAGGTAAGGGATCTTCGCTTTACTTAGCAGGATGAAACCTGAAAAGGGATCAGGGGATGTCGGTATTACGGGGAGCTTCGGCGCCCCTTAAAGACTTTGGAATTACGATTCAAGATGGATAAATAAGATGAGCTTTTGGGAACAGTTCTCCGACGAGAAGAAAGCTGCAATCACCCGGGCTATTGAGGTAGCTGAGATGGAGACATCGGGTGAAATCAGGGTTCACATCGAAGACCGGTGTAAAAAGAATGTGTTTGACCGTGCCGTCGATATTTTTGCCAAACTCGGCATGCACAAAACGGCTTTGCGTAACGGCGTCCTTTTTTATGTGGCAGTGGCTGACCGGAAGTTCGTGGTAATTGGAGATGTGGGAATCAACCAGGTGGTACCTGATAATTTCTGGGACCACATCCGGTCGACGGTTCTATCTTATTTCAGGCAGGATCGGATTGCAGATGGACTGATGGAGGGAATCAGGCTTGCCGGTGAACAATTAGCCGTCAGTTTTCCGTACGCCGCCGGTGATGTAAATGAATTGCCGAACGACATTTCTTTCGGGGATACAA
>CAZLDP010000378.1:0-3431 GCA_964558145.1 uncultured Prolixibacteraceae bacterium
GTGGGGAGGTGCCTGGGATTCACACGGTCACCTGGGAGTCGGGTGATGATCTCATTCAGATCACCCATTCGGCCAAAAGCCGCCGGGGCTTCGCTTTAGGCGCTGTGCTGGCCGCAGAATTCTGCCTTCACAAAAAAGGGATTTTCACAATGAGCGATTTATTGAATTTCTAATCCAAATACAATGAGAGAAATCTTGACTAGCAAATGGTTTAAATTTGGAGTGGCCACCGCGCTCTACTTATTATGGGTCATCTGGTTGAGGAATTACTGGTGGCTTTTCGGAATTCCTGTAATTTATGATATTTATGTCAGTAAAAAAGTGCACTGGGCATTCTGGAAGAAGAAAAACCCGCCCGACGGGAAGCAGACCAAACTGGTGGAGTGGGTCGATGCCATCATTTTTGCCGTAGTGGCTGCTTCGCTCATCCGGCTCTTTTTTATTGAAGCCTATACCATTCCAACTTCATCGATGGAAAAATCGTTGCTGGTGGGCGATTATCTCTTTGTAAGCAAAACAGCTTATGGGCCAAAAACTCCCAATACCCCGCTCAGTTTCCCCTTTGTGCACAATACCATGCCTTTCACGAGATCCAAATCTTATCTTGAATGGATCAAGAACCCCTATAAGCGACTGGCAGGTTTCGGAAAAATCAAGAACGACGATGTGGTTGTATTCCATTTCCCCGAGGGTGATACGGTTGCCCTGAAGGTGCAAAACCAGAGTTATTACCAGCTTGTCCGTTCCTCTTCCCGCCAAAGGTTATGGAGCGACGAGATGAACTTCGGGAAAATTGTGGCCCGGCCGGTTGACAAGCGTGAAAACTACATCAAAAGATGCGTGGCCATCCCAGGTGATGAACTGCAAATCAGGGAGGGAGTGGTTTATGTGAACGGTAACCCTCAGAAACATTTCGATGGAATGCAGTACAACTACCTGGTGTCGACAAACAGTACCATCAATCCTAAAGCCCTTGAACGCCTGGGTGTATCGAGCGATGACCGGCAAGAGTACAACAATAGGCAATACATATTGCCCCTTACCGGGAAAATGGTCGATGAACTGAAAAAATTTGCCAATGTTACCCAAACCGATAAACTGCTTGATTCCCCCGACAGATGGGATGTCAATATTTTTCCTTCCGACAGCCGGTATCCCTGGAATGTCGACAACTTCGGTCCGTTGAAGATTCCGGCAAAGGGAACGACCATCCCCCTGACGGTGGACAATCTTCCGCTTTACCGGCGTATTATCGATATTTATGAAGATAACGAGTTAGAGGTTCGTGATAGCCTCATCCTGATTAATGGTACACCGGCCGATAGTTATACCTTCAAAATGGACTATTACTGGATGATGGGTGATAACCGCCACAATTCGGCTGACTCGCGGTATTGGGGTTTTGTACCGGAGGACCATGTGGTGGGAAAAGCATCTTTTATCTGGCTTTCGCTCGACAAAGACAAAAGACTGTTCTCAAAAATTAGATTTAACAGATTGTTTAAAAAAATCAGGTAAGCAGTTTACCGGTTCATGATACTTGCTTTCAGCAGCCGGGCCAGCCTGATAATGTAAAAAGAGATGGATCAGAATCAGTCAACAAGAAAGCGGACCCTCAGCCTGAAACTGGTCATCATTCTCGTGATGGCCGTTTTGCTGGTTGTTTTTACTCTTCAAAACCAGGAAAAGGTATCCCTGAAACTTCTCTTCTGGACCATCCGGGATATTCCGGTCGCATTGCTCATTGTGACCTGCCTTTTGTTAGGCTACCTGATTTCCTTTTTTTCACTGCTTTCGCGGACATGGAAGCAGAAGAGTGAATTACGACGGGCCAGGCTTGAAAATGCAAAACCAGAGGTAGAAGATCAACAGGAATACGATAGGGGGGAAGAATCGTTCAAAAGAAAGGAGCGTGACCCGGAAGGAATTCCTTTTGATGAAGATGAAAATCCTCAGGATCAGAAGGGAAGTGGGCCTGACCGGTTTTTCAGGGACTAAGTATACCGGAAATGCGTAAAGTATTGCTTTCAACAGCCTATTGCGGCCCGATTTCCTATTTTTCCCTGATTGCAGCTTTCAGTGAAGTTTATCTTGATCAGCACGAACATTACATCAAACAGACTTACCGGACCCGATGCGTGATACTGGGTTCAAACGGACCTCTTGCACTGATGATTCCGGTGGAATATGGAAGAAAACCTTCCACTCCAATCCGGGATTTGCGCATTGCCTGGTATGAAAAATGGCAAATGAACCATTGGAGGGCCATTACCTCTGCCTACCGAAATTCTCCCTTTTTTGACTTCTACACCGACGATATAAGTCCATTTTATGAAAAGAAGTGGAGGTTTCTTTTTGACTTCAACATGGAGTTCCTTCTCACTTTGTTGGAATTGCTCCAATTAGAGGCAGAAATCAGACTCACGGAGCATTTTGAAACTGTGCCCGGCAGTTTTGTCAACTTCCGGGAGGCCATCTCCCCCAAAGTCGCCCCCCACGGCAATCCTCCTTTATCGAGGATTGTTCCATACACCCAGGTTTTCGAGGCAAAATTTCCATTTGTCCCTGATTTAAGCATTCTGGACCTGCTTTTCAATACCGGTACGGAAGCACGGGAGATTCTTAAAGCTACTTTCAGACCCTGAGATACTTCAGCATACTTTAGCGATCATAACAAGCGGCATGAAAGAATACAATCCTTCATGCCGCTTTTCATGCACTGTGAGCAAGGTTTATTGGGGCATAACCACAAAATCCGAATTGTTCAGGTAATCGAGGCTCATCTTGCAACTTTCGAAAGGTTCAAAATTATACCGTTCCACTTCTACAATCCCGTATTCCATTCCTGAAAGCTCCATAGCGGGCCAAATGGCAGCAAAGTCAACCTTTCCGCTGGTACCCACTTCGGTTTCGTCTTTGATGTGCCAGAGGGCAAACCTTCCCGGATAATTTTGGAAATAGTCGACCGGGTTCTTGCCTCCTACCACACACCAGTAGAGGTCAATCTGGAACATAACCTTTTCCGGGTCGGTATTCTGAAGCATGAAATCATATACGGTCACACTGTCAAGCACCGTGGAGAACTCCTTGTCGTGATTATGATAACCAAAGCGAATCCCTTTGGCGGCGCACTTTTCTCCTACTGCATTGAAATAATCGCAATATTTCTTGAGCCCCCCGATGCTTTCATAACCCACTTTACCCATCCAGGGCTGAACGATCCATTTCACACCGGCCGACACATGGGCTTCGATGCACTGGTCCCACCAGGCCATTGTCTCTTCAAAATTGGCGCTGTCGGGAAGATCCCGTCCAGTATGCGATCCCAGGAACGCGAGGCTGTTGGACTCACACAATTTCCTGAATTCTCCGGGCTCCATGCCGTAAAACTTTCCGTCACGGTATCCGGCAGTTTCCACAAACGTATAACC
>CAZLDP010000379.1:0-3428 GCA_964558145.1 uncultured Prolixibacteraceae bacterium
GATTTCGAATCATGTCCCTTTGAAAAACCCTGTTGCTCATTATTCTGATCAAACTATTCATTATGTTCGTTCTATTCAGGCTGTTCCTGTTTCCCGATTTCCTCAACGAACGGTGTGACAGTGATCAGGAAAAGAGCGATTTTGTCATTGAACAATTGCACAAAAAGCAGTATTAATTATAAATTGAATTATGGAAGAAGCATTGGTTGACTGGTCGAGGGCGCAATTTGCCCTTACGGCTATTTATCACTGGGTCTTTGTTCCGCTCACCCTCGGGCTCTCCTTCATCATCGCCTTTATGGAGTCGATCTATGTCCGTACCGGTGACGAAGAGTGGAAGCGGATCACTAAATTCTGGATGACCCTTTTTGGAATCAATTTTGCGGTTGGTGTGGCCACGGGAATTATCCTCGAATTTGAATTCGGAACCAACTGGTCGAACTACTCCTGGTTTGTAGGCGATATTTTCGGGGCGCCGCTGGCCATTGAGGGAATTCTGGCTTTCTTCATGGAAAGCACCTTTATCGCGGTCATGTTTTTCGGGTGGAATAAGATAAGCAAGAAGTTCCACCTGTTATCGACCTGGCTGGTGGCTGTGGGGGCCAATCTCTCAGCGCTCTGGATTCTTGTGGCCAATGCCTGGATGCAGCATCCCACCGGTACCCATTTCAATCCTGAGACAGCCCGTAACGAAATGGCAGGCTTCTGGGATGTGCTGTTCTCTCCTGTAGCCATCAACAAATTTCTGCATACCGTCCAGTCGGGTTTTGTATTAGCTTCGGTTTTTGTTATCGGAGTCAGCGCCTGGTACCTGATGAAGAAGCGCGAACAGCGGCTTGCCCGGAGAAGCATGTTGATAGCGGGGGTATTCGGACTGGTGATGTCGGTATTCCTGATTCTCACAGGCGACCTTTCGGCGAGGCTGATGGCCCGTCACCAGCCGATGAAATTCGCTGCCATGGAAAATCTTTACGAAGGCCGTACGCATGCTCCCCTGGTAGCTTTCGGCATTCTGCGAGCTAATCCCGACCAGGAGGAGCATAAAAAGGAGGAATTCATCATGAAGATTGAAATCCCGAACTTTCTCTCTTACATGGCCTTTTTAGATGCCAAAGCCTTTGTTCCCGGGATCAAAGACCTGATCCACGGCAATCCGGAACAGGATATCATGCCGGTTACCGCTAAAATTGAGAAAGGGAGAGTTGCGGTGTCATCCCTGAAAAGTTACAAAGATGCCCGTAAAGCCGGGAATACGGCGGCCGCCGACAGTTCATTGGCCTTGTTTACCGCGAACTACCCCTGGTTTGGTTATGGATTTCTCCAGAACGAACATGAGGCCATTCCTCCCATCCAACTCACCTTTTACGCATTCCGGATTATGGTAGGGTTGGGATTTCTTTTCGTGTTGCTTTTTGCCATCACCCTCTACCTGGTGCTGAAGAATAAAACAGAAAACAAAAGGTGGTTCTACCTCTCTGCCATATTCATGATTCCCCTGGCCTACCTGGCCAGTCAGATGGGGTGGATCGTAGCGGAGGTAGGTCGTCAGCCCTGGGTTATTCAGGACCTTATGCCCACCTCGGCTGCTGTCTCCCAAATCACCACAAGCTCGGTGAAACTTACATTTTTCTTATTTGCCATTACCTTCACCATCCTGCTGATCGCCGAAATCAGGATCATGGTGAAGCAAATTCATAAAGGACCAAGGAAGGAGGAAACCCATCATGTTTGAAAATCTTTCACACCTTGCTTTGCAGCAGTACTGGTGGGCGATTATTTCGCTCCTGGGTGCACTGCTAGTCTTCCTGCTTTTCGTTCAGGGAGGCCAGACCCTTATCTACCGGCTGGGAAAAACCGAAATAGAACGATCGCTCATTGTCAACGTCTTAGGCCGGAAATGGGAGTTTACCTTTACTACGCTGGTTACCTTCGGAGGAGCCTTTTTCGCTTCTTTCCCGCTCTTCTACAGCACCAGTTTCGGCGGAGCTTACTGGGTGTGGATGATTATCCTTTTTGCCTTCGTTCTGCAGGCTGTCTCTTATGAATTCAGGTCCAAACCCGGCAACTTCCTTGGAAAGAAAACCTTTGAAGTCTTCCTTTTCATCAACGGACTGGTAGGGACTGTTTTTCTGGGGACTGCCGTATCCACCTTTTTCACCGGATCGCTGTTCTCGGTCAATGAGTTGAACTTATCCCAATGGGAAACCCCCACGCATGGTCTTGAGGCCGCCCTAAACGTGCAGAACCTCTCGCTGGGGCTGGCCGTGTTTTTCCTGTCACGGACCCTGGGCACCCTCTTTATCATCCAGAACGTGCGTCATACCGATGTGATCACCCGCGCCAGAAAACAAATTTTACGTGACGCGATTCCCTTCCTGGTTTTCTTCCTCACGTTTACAGCGATGCTATTGCTGAAAGATGGATTTGCCGTGAATCCCGAAACTGGGGAGGTCTTTATGCAACCTTACAAATATTTCCGCAATCTCGTGGAAATGCCGGTGGTGGGTATCCTTTTTGTGGTTGGGGTTGTGTTGGTACTGTTAGGGATTTTCAGAACCCGTTTCTGTTTTGAGAAGTGCAGCGACAAGGGGATATGGGGTGCCGGGGTTGGCACGGTATTGACCGTCTTCGCCCTCTTCCTGATTGCCGGGTATAACAATACTGCCTTCTATCCTTCCACCTTCGACCTGCAGGACTCGCTGACCATTCAAAACAGCTCTTCGAGCCATTACACCCTTACGGCCATGAGTTATGTCTCTTTGCTGGTCCCCTTCATCCTGGCGTACATTTTTTACGCATGGAGAGCCCTCACCTCTAAAAAGATCGATCAGGAGGAGTTGCAAGAAGAGAAACATGTTTACTGAACAAATTAGGATATCATGATTGAACAGATCGCATGGCTTGTCAGCCTTCCGCTGGTGATTTGGATCACGTACCGGCTGATACTGCTGGTCTTGAGGTTTTACGAAAACCGCATTTCACCGAAGGAGTGATCCGGATCCGGACGACCGTTCCATTTGCTGTCCAAAGCTGCTTGTCAGGGGATGCCGGCATCATGGAGTAGGGGTAAATATTCCGTATTCTACTGTTAAATTTAGGTCCGACACTCCCTGAATTGCTTTTCCTGGTTGGTTTATCATACCAGAAGCCTTATTTTTGCGTTTTTACTGAAACGTATGTTTTTTATGAAAGGTAGAATCGCATTAATATTCATTTTGGTTATAGGCTCCTTTTCGGGAGTTGGGGCGCAATCGTCAGCCAGGCCGGAATATGCCGACTCGCTCCATTTCAATCTCCGTTTATTGAAGCGGTATTTGTCGCATGGCAGCAAATGGTATTTTACCGATCCGTTGACTGAAAAGCGGGTCTCGGGGCTGATTCAGTTTATAGAAAATGAACCGCTGGATACCCTGGTCAGTCATATAGGC
>CAZLDP010000380.1:0-3428 GCA_964558145.1 uncultured Prolixibacteraceae bacterium
AGGTTAGTTAGTTTAAAGAGAAAGGATAGAATGTTGATTCTATCCTTTTGTTTTTTACTCATTTATTAGCCAATAATTTTTATTTTAATTTCGTTAAAGCGAATATCAAAGAATTTCTATGGGCTATAGCCGGTATAAATCTTTTTAAAAGAGAGAGTTATATTCTTTCTCAATTTCTTTTTTATAATTTTACCTTTTTACATGGGTTACCTTTTAGCAAATATCAGGATTTAATATACAGTAATATGAAAAGTTACTCGGATGAGCAAATTCTGAAAGGAATATTGAGACATGACAATCTGGTGCTGTCGCATGTTTACAAGCAGTACTTCTACAAAGTCAATGCGTTTGTTAAGAAAAACAGCGGAAGCGATGAGGATGTCAGCGATATTTTTCAGGAAGCGATCATTGTGATATACAGGAAATTGAAGGAGAATGACCTTCTTTTTGAAAATCGTTCTTTTGAAGTTTATCTCTTTTCGGTATGCCGGTACCTGTGGTTGAAAAACCTGCAGAAAAGGAAAGTAGAGAAGGAGAAGATCAATGAAAGTCTTCCCTTCAGCATGGAAGTATACGATGATGATTTAGCCAATGTGGTGGAAAAGAATGAAAGATATCTGCTCTATCAGAAACACTTCCGGAATATCAGTACCGATTGCCAAAAGATCCTTCAGATGTTTTTCGATAAAGTGCCGGTAAGGCAAATAGCCCAGATGATGGGTTTTAAAAGTGAGAAATATGTGAAGTCCCGTAAATTCAAGTGTAAAGAGTTGTTGATTGAACGGATAAAACAAGATATAGAATATAAAAAACTTATTGAAGATGACGCATAAATCCAAAGTTGCAGAAGTTGTTGAAAATGGTTTTGACAATCTGCCAGGAACCCCTGTTTACACCTTTCCCCATTTCGAAGAAACTTCTAAATCTCCAATTTTCAATGGTCACGATCCCTGGAGCGAGATCCGGGAGGCTGTTTCGGAAAAAGATATCATGAATCTCCGCGAAAGCCTCCAAAAGATTTTATCTGAAAAGGGAAACATCCCCCACAATTCCGGTGACCTCTTTCATCTGACAAAAAATCAGGATTTAGACGCTCTCTCTGGAGGATTGAACCAAGTCCTGCCTAACGTGGAGGATCTTCTTGAACCTCTCCCCAAGATTCACATCCACCATCATCAAAGGAGCGAAGGGGAAACCATTCATCCATACTACAAGGAACAACTTCACACCGGGGAAGATGTCTCTGATGAGTTTTTCCCCGTTGAGAATGAAGATGATTGGACACTGGTGGCTGCGGCCGTACAGGAGAGAGATATCATGGATCTTCGTCAAAAATTACAATTCATCGGGAGCAATTCGATCACTCATCCTTATACAACGGAAGAAATTGAAGCTTATCTCGAGGGCAGTTTATTGCCTGAAGAACTGCTGGTTTTTGAGAATGAACTGGCTGTCAATGATGAACTGCAGTCTGATGTGGAACTCAACCTGGAATTGGAGGAAGCTATTGGCGAAGAGGATGTCATGGAATTGCGCGGGATGTTGGGTGGAATTATTCGCAGTCAGAACTCAACTACCCGTACTGTAGCCGAAATCGATTCTTTTCTTGAAGGGGAGCTTGACCACGGGAACTACGCTGGTTTTGTGGAAGAAATGGCCGATAATCAGGGATTGAGGAATGAGGTTAAACTGATGCAGGATGTCAATGCTTCCCTGACAGAGAACGATATTATGAAGCTGCGCAGTGAACTTCAGCAGGTGATACACGCGATATCCCAGCACGAAACTCAATCGGTCATTCCCGTAGCCACAGGGAGGAACATGCTGAGGAAGGTTGGAACAGCGGCGGCTATTCTATTGATGGTCTTTGGCTTTTCATTTTTATTCAGACAGAACGAATCATCCATCCCGGAAGTATACACCCAGTTTTATGAGCCCCCGGGAGCGCTATCCGCTTTCCGGTCTGCCGGTTCCCGGGCAGGAGATTACCTGAGTGAGGGAATTGCTTGCTACAACCGGGCTGACTATCAAGCAGCGCTGAGATATTTCGGGAAAATTGCCCCTGGGGATAAGGTTAATCCTGCAGCAGCCTTCTACTCGGGTGCCAGTTATCAGAACCTTGAAAAGTATGCTTATGCGGTTGCCGAGTACGATAAGGTTATTCTGCACAAACAAAGCATTTTCGTAGAACAGGCAGAATGGTACCGGGCCTTGTCCTTGTTGGCATTGGGAAATACCAGTCAGGCCTCCTCACAATTAAATCAGATTGTGGTAAGGAAAGGGTTTTACGCTAAGCATGCCGGAGAATTGCTGGCTACCCTCGAACGGAGAAAACGGTAAGCGGCCCGGTCAGTCGGAGGAGCGCTTCGGAGATCTCCTGATTAGCAGGTCGATGACCAGTCCGGCCAGGATGATTCCCATCAGGGAGAGCAAAAGTTTGTCAATGCCGTTGAAAAGAGGTTCGGGATTTCCGGTCGTAATAAAGCCAAGCCAGAGATGGGGGTGGGCAGTCATCGGATCGGCATTCCTGATGTGTTTGAGTTTGGCGTTTCTCAACGCGGTATCTTTCGGCCTTCCGTATTTGAGATTCCGGTAAAAGGTTTTCATGATTTCTGTTCCTGAGCGGTCTTCTACTTCCCACAGGGAAAGAACTACCGAGGGGCATCCGGCAAAGAAGAAACTCCGGGCAAGGCTCATCAGACCTTCTCCTTGCTGTAGCTTGCCTCCGCCTGACCGGCATGCACTCAGTACAGCCATTCTGGCGTTTAATTTGAGGTTGTAGATATCTGACGTGTTTAACCATCCATCGTTTTCAAGCGAGTCACTCGTCCCCGGATAAAAGGCAAGCCTCGAAAAGAGTGGGACTGAATCGTTGATCAGGGTATGCATGGCTAGGTGCAGAATCTGGTAATCGGCAGCATGTCTCCTGAAGTTTTGTTCAGTGGCCGCTTCCCTCATAAACAGATCAGATTTTATTTTTCTCTTGATATAATTTACTTCATCCACAGTGCCCGGAAGAGCGGGAAGGTCGATGGTGTCGTTGTTCTGCGTACCCGATAGCGGCATGGCAGGAGCAAAGGCAAGAACACGCTTGCGCACTTTGTGGCGGCTACCTGCCGAGTTCCGGATCAGTTCGGCAGAATAGGCATAATTGAAGGTATTTTTGTAAATCAGATAGGGGAGGTCATGGAAATGAATGGTACGCTTATCAGCCTTTTCAGTAAGCAACGCTTCAAATGGCAGGTAATTCAGAATGCCGTCGGGAATCAGGATCACCCGGTTGTCTTTCAGCAAATCGTTGAACGGCGCTACCAGAAGGTTGTGAAGATAGAAGGCCGCATCACAATAGGCTCCGAAGTCGCGGGTGGTGTGGGTCAGGAAATCATTGGAGGAAACGATCGAATGTAATTTTGAAATATAGGCGATAC
>CAZLDP010000381.1:0-3424 GCA_964558145.1 uncultured Prolixibacteraceae bacterium
TGATGTCGCCTCCCTTGCGTCCTTTCAGGTCAGTGCGGGCTGGTTTTTCCTTCAACCCTTCCACCGCATCGTTTCCCGGATCGCCATTGGCAAAGCGGTCGGGCATCACCAGATACATCACATCGCTGCTGTTGAATCCTTTCCGCAAAGCCGAACCGGGTTCCCGTTCCTTCAGCTCATACACGCTGGTGGCGAAGGTTTTCTCCGCTTTCTGGAAAAGGATGTCAAATTTTCCGGGAGCGGCCTTGCTTAAATCCAGGTCAATAAACAGGTAGTTTGGATTTTCAACTGAGGTGACCGATTTCACAATCACCCCGGGATGTTGGATGATCACGCGGCTTGACCCGATATCTGATCCGTGCACCATCAGTTGGAGGGAGGGATTGTGCATCCCGGCCCACCAGAAAGTGGGTTCCACCCTGGGTTGCATCAGGGTGGCCGCCTTTTGGGGTTTGGCTTCAGTATCCGGGCTGAAGGTGGTCAGGGCCAGAAACAATAGAGCGATAATCTTTTTCATGGAAACATCATTTTGGGTTGGCTGACTACTTAACGGACCGGGGTAGATGGCTGGGATTTTCCCGGAACCCTGGCTGCTTTATGGTCATCCTTGTCCTGGACAAACATCACCATCAGGGCAGCTACGAAGAGGGAGATCCCTCCCAATACAAGGGCATAGATGGCTTCGCCTCCGAAGAGGTCACGGGTGAAGAAGCCGAGAATGCTCGCGGCCAGAATTTGGGGAATGACGATGAAGAAGTTGAAGATCCCCATGAAAGTGCCCATTTTATGGGCGGGCAGGGAGCCGGTGAGTATGGCGTAGGGCATGGAGAGGATGCTGGCCCAGGCCAGTCCGACCCCTACCATGGAAAGAAGTAACAGGTTGGGATCTTTGATGAAATAGATGGAGAGCAGGCCAATTCCTCCGGCCACCAGGGAGATCATGTGGGTGAACCTCCGCGAGGTTTTCCGGGCGATCACGGGGAGGAGGAAAGCCATTACAGCAGCAAAACCGTTGTAGAGGGCAAAGCAGACTCCTACCCAGTCGGCTCCCTTGTTGAAGAGTTCTGAAGTAGGATCGGAGGTACCGAAGATATGTTTGGTAACTGCCGCTGTGGTGTAAATCCACATGGCGAAGAGGGCAAACCAGGTAAAAAACTGGACCACGGCAAGCTGTTTCATGGTTTTGGGCATCTGGTACATGTCGTGCATGACTACTGCAACCCCGTTGCGGGTGTGCCCCTTTGCGATCAGAAGCCCCGAAATGAGCGTCATGATCCCGAACAGGGTAATACCGGCCGAAAAAATGTATAGTTCTGGGTGAAGTTGGAAAAAGTAGATGGGCAGGGAGAGGAAAATCCCGGCAATGATCCAGATGAGACTGCGGCGGATAAAAGCTTTGCCGGTTTGAGAAGGATTGGTGATCTCATCTCCTTGCTCTTCGATGGCGACATGACCTGCTGCTTCGGAATGTTGGCGTAACTCCTCAGGGCTATATTCCCGGGTGCGCAGTATCGTCCATAAGACGGCCGAGAAAAAGGCTGCTGCGCCCAGGTAAAAGGAGTATCTCACCGACGGGGGGATCACCCCTTCAGGAGCCGTATTGGCCACATTGAACCAGTTGGTGAGGATATAGGGAAGCGCAGAGGCTACCACCGCACCGGTGCCGATAAAGAAACTCTGCATGGCGAAACCTTTGGTGCGTTGTTCCGAAGAAAGCATGTCGCCAACAAAGGCACGGAAAGGCTCCATGGTGATGTTGATGGAGGCATCCATGATCCAGAGCATGCCTGCGGCAACCCACAGGGTGGGAGAGTTGGGCATGAAGAGGAGGGCAAGGGAGGCCAGGATTGCGCCTGTGAGGAAATAGGGACGTCGCCGGCCCAGACGGTTCCAGGTGTTATCGCTCATGTGACCGATAATCGGCTGGATGATCAGCCCGGTGACCGGAGCCGCAATCCAGAGAATCGGTATTTTATCCACTTCAGCCCCCAAGGTCTCAAAAATCCTGGAAACATTAGCATTCTGAAGGGCAAAACCAAACTGGATACCCAAAAATCCAAAACTCATGTTCCAGATTTGCCAGAAACTAAGAATAGGTTTTTTGTTCATAAATAATTGAGGTATTAATCAGACAAGTGAACCCAACAGGTTGAAAGCAAAGCCCGGTTGAGCGGATAACCAAAAGCAGGACAAAGCTAAATACAAAAAGAAAAAAAACAAATTTTTCGATTTCTAGGCTTGTAACAGGGGAAACGGGAGTGGGGCCCGACTGGATTACCTATGGGGTACCGATGAATTCCTGACAACGAGGTCTGCGTTCAGAACCGACGTTTCAAAGGGCAACTCACTTCCTTCCTGGCGAATTCTATTCAGCAGCATGCGGGTAGCGAGGGCACCCATTTCAAATCCGTGTTGATCGACAGAGGTTAATGTGGGCTGCGAAATTTCGGCAAAGCGACTGTCGGAAAAGCCGGCTACCGAAACGTCACCGGGGACATTGAATCCGGCTTCGGTAAGTGCCTTGATCGCTCCAATGGCCGTGAGATCGTTGGCACCGAAAAAGGCATCCGGCAGGCAACCTGCCTTACACATCCGGGTCACCTCTATATATCCTTTTTCAAAAGTGTCGGCTTCGGCACACAATGCGGGATCATATGGGATACCCGCTTCTTCTAAGGCTTTCAGATAACCCTCCTTGCGTTCCCTGCCGATGGCTAAATTCTGCGGAGCTGCAAAATGGGCAATCCGTTTCCTTCCTTGCTCGATGAGGTGGCGGGTGACCAACCTGGCAGCTTCCATGTCGTTGGTGATCACCTGGTCGGCAGGGATAGAGGGCGCCACCCGGTCGAAAAAGACAAGGGGGATTCCGTTTCCCTGAATGTCGGCAAGGTGCTGATAATCGGCTGTCTCCTTGGAAACGGAGACCAGTATTCCTTCCACCTGATGGGCCATCAGCGTCCGGGCATTATCCACCTCCCTGTCGTACTTTTCATTCGACTGACAGATGACAACCGTATAGCCTGCCTTGAAGGCCACATCCTCAATCCCGCTGATCACCTGTGAAAAGAAGTAATGGACAATCTCGGGAATAATCACTCCAAGGGTGTTGGAACGGCGGTGCTTCAGACTCTGGGCAACCACATTGGGCTGATATTTCAGTTTTGCGGCCAGTTCGTTCACCATCCTGCGGGTTTCATTGCTGATGTCGGGGTGATCCTGTAAAACCCTCGACACGGTGGAGGGTGCTACTCCCAGAATCCTCGCCAGATCTTTTATGGTAACCTGTCGTGACCGCATACCTTTTGAATTGATAAGTTCATAAAAATAGACAAATTTCTATTACCAAAGTCGGTATGGAAAGGGTAAAAAATGAGATAGAAAAGGCTTCAAACTACCCTACCAGTCCCCACCTGTTATATAACAT
>CAZLDP010000382.1:0-3418 GCA_964558145.1 uncultured Prolixibacteraceae bacterium
GCGGTCATCGGTCCGGGCTTTCTCAATCGAGACCAGAATATCATCCAATCCTATTTTCCGGGTTTTCTCCAAGCCCGGAAGATTGATCTCAGAAAAAGGGTCCCTGGGAGCGCGGTCCACAATCTGGCGGTCCAGTTTGAGCATTAACATCGATTGGTTTTCCACGAAAACCTGTTTCTCGGTAGATGCCACAATAGCTCCAAATACCATCATGAGGATCAGAAAACCGATCAGGGTGGTGAGGATGATTCCCGTGATGGTGGCCAACGTATACTTAAAAAATTGCTTCATATGAATTAATTTTAATCAAACTATATACTTTCGTTCAAAATATTTGTCAGCTTACCGGTTCATTAATTACGCAAAATTAATGGGAGATCATCAAATCTTTTTAGGTCTGGGCGGAAATATCGGAAAAAAAAGCCGGATATTTAAAAAAACCCTGTCCCTCATCGAAGCCAGAATCGGAAAAATCGATCGGATTTCCCCGGTGTATGTCTCGCCACCATGGGGATTTGAGGCCAGGGAAGAATTCTGGAACCAGGTGATTGTCGTGAACACTAGGCTGACTCCCCGGGAAGTACTGCACGAGACCCAGAAAATCGAAGCTTATTTCGGCAGAAAAAGGGAATCAGGACGCTACCTCTCCCGCAGGATGGATATCGACATTCTTTTTTATGACCAACTCGTCCTGGTTTCGGAAGAACTGTCGATTCCACATCCCCTGGTTGAGCGCCGTAAATTCGTGCTGATACCGCTGGCCTCTGTTTCACCGGATTTTCGTCACCCTGTTACCGGGAAGAGTGTGACGGAAATGATATCGGAATGCGACGACCTGGCAGAGATAAAGCCCCTGGACCCCCCTGATTTAAAAGGCTGACCCTGAAGGGGCTTTTCTTTCCCGGGACATCAATCTTGGTAAGGTTTTTGTTGCGTTAAGCCTTGTTATACATTGCAAAATAAACACTTATGAAACAATTAATCGGCTGTCTTTCAATTATTTTATTTTTTTTATTAGATGGATGCCAACCCAAGGGAGGTCCTGTTCTCTATACCAATGTCACGGGAAGAGCCGGTGAGATGATTGTGGTCATGTCGAAGGTGGCATGGGATGATCTTCCCGGCAATCTGATCAGAAACACCCTGGCACAGCCTCAGCTTTCTCTGCCCCAGGAAGAACCCCTTTTCGACCTGATAAACGTGCCCCATGAAGCTTTCAAGGATATCTTCCTGACGACCCGGAACATTATTCAGACTAAAATATCACCCATCGTGGAGAATCCCGGGGTCACTTTTTCCAACGATGTATGGGCCTATCCGCAGGCAACGGTGCAGATTAATGCCCGCAACAACGAGGAATTTGAAAAAATCTTCAAAGAAAATTCGGATAAAATCGTGGGTTATTTTTTAAAGGCGGAAAGAGAACGGCTGGAAATGAATTACAAGAAATTATCGGACAAAGTCATACTCAGCAAACTGGATGAGAAATTCGATCTGTCCCTCACATTCCCCCCCGGGTTCCAGATTGCTCCCGAAGGGAAGGATTTTATTTGGTTACGCTATGAGACTCCGGAGATCTCCCAGGCCATTATGGTGTATACTTTTCCTTATACTTCTGACAGCACTTTTACCCTCGACTACCTGCTGTTCAAACGCGACAGCACCCTGAGAGTCAATGTACCCGGACCGGTCAAAGGGAGTTACATGACTACTGAAAAAGCTGTGAAACCCATTTTGCAGATTACCCGTCACAACGGAAACTATGCTGCTAATCTCCGGGGATTGTGGCGTTTGGAAAACGATTTCATGGGCGGCCCTTTCGTCATGCTGGCAGAACTGGATCTTTTCAGACAGCGCGTGGTGGTGGTCGACGGATATGTGTATGCGCCAAGTAAAAACAAAAGGAATCTCGTCAGGCAGATCGAAGCCATTGTGTACTCCCTCAAACTCAACGACCAGGAAAAAAACGACAAATTGAACAGTCAGATCAACATGGGCAATTAACTGTATCCGGTTTCCGGAAAAAACAGGAGAAAGGAGAGTAACGAGGCTCTCCTTTTTTGTTAATTTTGGCCTCAATTGAAAACATAAGATATGCCGCAGAAAAAATCCACCTCGATTTACCGCAAGAACCTCGTCAACGTGGGTATCGGGCAAGGAATGCTGGAAACCCAACCCTACCTTTTCAGCTTTACGGAGTATGACCGGAACGGGCTTACGCTCCAGCAAAGCAGTTTTACAGGCGACGGACTGCTTTCAGAAAAGATCATCCGGGTATATGATGATAAGGGAAGGGTGATCGGTGAAGATTACTATACCGGCGAGGAGGCTCCTTCGGAGCGCAACAGGTACGAACTGGATTCCGGCGGGCTGGTAGTCAGAGAGGTAAAAAATTACCTTGACGGATCGACCGACACAACCACCTATACTTATGACGAAAATTCGCATCTGACAGAAAAGGTCACCCTCGATGAGGAAGGGAACCGTTTTGAATCTGCGAAATTTGCTTGGGAAGATGGCCGGATGGTCAGGCACGAGGTTTTTGATGAAGATGAGAATCTGGTCCAACTGGAGGAATATGCCTACGACAAAGAGGGCCGCGTAACCATGCACCGGCGCAAGAATGAAGATACCGGCGAAAATTTCAGGATGACATCCACCTACAACGAAGAAGGATTGAAAGTGGCCGACAAGCTGGTTGATGAAGAGGGGGAACTCATCGAAATTATCCGGTTCTTTTACGACCCTGCAGGGAAATTGATTCAGTCGGTAGTGGAATCGGATGAGAAGAACAGCGCCACAAATTATTTTTATGATGACCGGGGAAATCCTCTGGGCTGGGAAGAGGTCAGTGACGAAGGAGACCAGATTCTTTGGGTAGAACACACTTATGACGCTTCGGGCAACCTCGAAAATTCAGTGGTTTTCGCCAACGGGAGGGGGAAATCGATGAGCCAGCATTATGAGTTACGGTACGAATATTTATGGTACGATGAAGATTAAGTCAGCAATAAACAGACTACCCGCAAAGGAGTACCTCCCATGCATGAAAACCGGTACACGAAAAGCAAACCATACAAAATCAGATAATTTCAACAAAATGAGAACAAGACAACTCTTTACTTTAGTACTTTTTCTGATCATTGCAGGTTGCACCCAAATGCCCCCGCAACTGCCGTTGATCGATACAACCACTTTTGGCGGTGAAACCGACGGAAAAAAAGTGGAACTCTTCACCCTGAAAAACAGTTCAGGAATTGTTGCCCAGATCACCAACTACGGCGGAAGGGTGGTCAGTTTATGGGTACCCGACAGGAATGGTAAATTTGAGGATGTGGTATTGGGATTTCCCACGCTGGAAGGGTATCAAAAGACCTCCGAACCCTATTTCGGTGCCCTCATCGGGCGATATGGCAAC
>CAZLDP010000383.1:0-3369 GCA_964558145.1 uncultured Prolixibacteraceae bacterium
CGGAATCGCCAAGTCATGGGTGGCTGCTCAGGGAGCCAACCTGGGAGAATACCTAGAGAAAATCAAATCGATGACCTTGCAGAACAAACACGGCGACTTCATCAACCTTGACAAGGTCGAACTCGGGAGCCTCCCTTCGGAAGTGGCTACCCAAATTCAGGCAGTGGATCCGGCGCTCTTCGAACAACTCAAGGAACTGCAACATCCGCTGGTCCTGGGGAATATGACCACCGCTTATACCCTCGTTTTTGCCTTCTGCGCCCTTGCCTACCTCATCGCCTGGACAGTTATGCACTTCCTTGTACCGAAATTCAAAAAAATCGATATTTAAACCGGAATGAATCCCGGTTCACATGAAAGGGTTGGTTGCTTCGGGTGCATCCAACCCTTTTTTCCTTATTTTTGCACTCGCATTATCCCTAAAATAAGCAGAGATGGAATTATCGTACAACTGGCTGAAAACATACCTCAACCACGACCTGACCCCTACTGAACTGTGCCGGGCCCTCACCGACATAGGACTGGAAGTTGCTGACATGAAACAGGTTGAAAGTATCAAGGGCGGACTGGCTGGACTGGTTATCGGTGAAGTGGTGACCTGTGTGCCCCACCCCGACAGCGACCATCTGAGCAAAACCGAGGTGAATGTAGGCGGTCCCGGATTGCTGCCGGTGATCTGCGGAGCTCCCAATGTGGCTGCCGGTCAGAAAGTTGTGGTGGCCACTGTCGGAACCACCCTCTACATAGGAGATGAAACTCTGAATATTAAAAGGTCAAAGATCAGGGGGGAAATCTCGGAAGGAATGATCTGCTCCGAAATTGAAACCGGCCTGGGTACCGATGCCGACGGCATCATGGTGCTGCCCGGGAATGCCCCGGTTGGAATGAAAGCCAGCGACTATTTCCATGTGGAAACCGATTGGGTCATTGAAATCGATATCACCCCCAACCGTATCGACGGCGCTTGCCACTTAGGTGTGGCCCGCGACCTGGCGGCTTTCCTCCGGACAAGCGGAGTCGGAGGGTACAAGAAACCGCCGGTTGACCACTTTACCGTCGAAAACCGCAACCTTACCATTCCCGTCGAAATAGAGAACTCGGAAGCCTGTCCCCGGTATTCGGGTGTGACCCTCTCTGGCGTGGTTGTCAAAGAATCACCCCAATGGCTGCAAAACCGCCTTCGCTCAATCGGTCAAACCCCTATCAACAACGTGGTGGATGTCACCAACTTCGTACTTTTTGAAACCAACCAGCCCCTCCATGCTTTTGACGCCGATGAGATCAAGGGAGGGAAAATAGTCGTCAGAACCCTGCCGGCAGCGACGAAATTCATCACCCTTGACAACACAACCCGGACCCTCGATGAAAACGACCTGATGATTTGCAATGCAGAAGAGGGTATGTGTATCGCGGGAGTCTTCGGCGGTATTGGATCGGGCGTGAAATTGTCGACTAAAAACGTCTTCCTTGAGAGCGCCTGTTTCGATCCCGTTTATATCAGAAAAACCGCCCGGCGACACGGACTTTACACCGATGCCTCCTTCCGCTTCGAAAGGGGAGTTGACATCAACGGCGCCCTCTACGCTTTGAAGAGGGCCGCCCTGCTCATTAAAGAAATCGCAGGCGGAACCATTTCCTCGGAAATACAGGATGTCTATCCTTCACCAGTGGATGGGTTTCCCGTGGAAGTGACCTGGCATAACATCAAAAGACTCATCGGCAAGGAACTGGGTAAAGATACCATCAAGAGAATCCTTCATGGACTCGAAATCAGTATTGAAGCCGAAACGGAAAGAGGCCTCTCCCTCCTGGTTCCCACTTACCGCGTAGATGTCAAACGCGAATGCGACGTGATAGAGGAGATACTCCGGATTTACGGCTACAACAATGTGGAGATCCCTTCGCAAGTAACTGCATCGCTGAACCATGCCGAACATCCCGATCCCAACAAGGTGAAGAACACAATAGCCGATCAGTTGGTTGCAGGGGGCTTTAGCGAGATCTGGTCCAACTCGCTCACCAAAGCATCGTGGTACGACCGGATAGAAAAATATCCCCGCGAAAACACTGTTAATATCCTCAATTCGCTCAGTTCCGATCTGAACGGAATGCGTCAGACCCTGCTCTTCGGGGGACTTGAATGTATCGCTCACAATGTCAGCCGGAAAAACAACGACCTCAAACTGTTTGAATTCGGAAACTGTTATTTTTCGAAGGGAACGCACTACAAGGAAAATCCTGCCGGAAATTACCATGAGGAGGAACACCTGGCGCTTTTCCTTACAGGGAACCGGGAGTCTCCCAACTGGCTGACTCCGGAATCACCCGCCACCTTTTACCTGTTGAAGAGCTATGTCGATAACATTCTGAAAAGGTTGGGATTCACTGCAGGTCAGTTTACTGTTTCAGAAATCTCGGATGAAATTTTTTCCGTGGGACTCCGCTATGATCTGGGGAAAAACAGAATGATGGAGATGGGCAGTGTGGCGCCAAGATGGCTTAGGCTGGCCGACATAGAGGCTCCTGTCTTCTATGCCGATTTCGACTGGGGATTAATCCTCTCTGAACAGAAGAAATCCTCCGTTAAATTTTCGGAACTGCCCCGGTTCCCCGAAGTGAAAAGGGATCTTGCGCTGGTACTTGACCGGAATATCCGGTTTGAAGCGCTGAAAGAAGTAGCACTGAAAACCGAAAGGAATTTATTGCGGTCGGTAAACCTGTTTGATGTGTACGAAGGGAAAGGAGTTCCCGAAGGCAAAAAATCATACGCCGTCAGCTTCATTTTACGCGACGACAGCAAAACACTGAACGACAAAGTCATTGACAAGACCATGGAAAGGCTGCTTGCAGCTTTTACCAAAGAATTTGATGCCCGGTTAAGGTAAAACCGGAATACCCTTATGCAAGATCAGACCAAAGGGATTCTTTATGCCGTTATCACAGCCCTTTTCTGGGGCGTGCTGGCTGTCGCGCTGAAGGTGGCGGTCAGAAAAGTCGATGCGGCCACCATCGTCTGGTTCCGCTTCACCCTGGCTTTCCTGCCCCTGCTGGTATGGAGTTCCTTCCGGAACCGGCGGCACCTTCGTATGCTGGTGAAGCCTCCCCTCCTGCTGGTGATTGCCACCCTGGCATTAGCTTGGAACTATCTGGGTTTCAACCTGGGCGTGCAGTACACCACTCCAGGGAATGCACAACTCTTCATTCAGACCGGACAAATCCTCCTGGCCGTGGCAGGGATCTTCTTTTTCGGGGAAAGGTTCTCAACCCGGCAAACCGTGGGATTTATCATGGCATTGGCAGGATTGCTGCTCTTTTACAACCAGCAGCTCAGTCATTTTTCGGAGAACGAAGCATTGTACCGTTATGGGA
>CAZLDP010000384.1:0-3358 GCA_964558145.1 uncultured Prolixibacteraceae bacterium
GCAACGCATGATCAACATGATGTACCTCGTACTCACGGCCATGCTTGCGCTCAATGTGGCAGCCGAGACATTGGAGGCTTTCAGAGTCATTGATGGCAGCCTTATACAGACCTTTGGAGCATTGGACTCAAAAAATTCACAGGTATATCTGGCCTTTGAGCAAGCCTATGCCGAGAATCCTGCGAAGGTGCAGGACTGGAAAGGGAAAGCGGATCAGGTGAAGGAGAAGACCGACAGCCTGGTGAGTTACATCTGGCGGCTGAAAGAGGAGTTGGCGCTGCGTTCCGGATCAAAACCTACCGATGCCGAAAATGTTGACAAGGGAGAGTTCTTTACGCTAAAGACCATGGGGGGAGATACGCTCATCGTCAAAAAGGAAGACGACATCAATACTCCTTCGGAAATCATGATTGCCCAGAAAAGGGCCTACGAGCTGAGGCAGAAAATCGAGGAATACAAAGAGTTTATGGTTGGCATGGTCGGGGAAGAGGATGCTGATCTGAAGGATGTTATCCTCCAGGAGTTGGAAACCCGCGATTCAAGGTTCAACCTCAAGGAGGGAAACAAAACCTGGGAGGTCCAATATTTTGAGAGTAAACCGCTTGCTTCCATTCTGACCCTGCTGTCCAAGATTCAGATCGATGCCAAGAATTCGGAGGCCAATCTTCTGAATTACCTCTATTCCAATATCGATGCATCCAGTTACAAATTCAATAAACTGGGAGCCCAGGTCATCGCCAACTCCTCCATCATTCTGCAGGGGGAAGAGTATAATGCGGAGATATTCCTGGCTGCCATCGATACCACGGTTGACCCGGAGATTGTCGTAAACGGTCGTGTGCTTCCCATTGTGGACGGCAAGGCGGTGTACAATCTGAGGGGCACTGAGCCGGGTACTTTTAAATGGGGAGGTGTGCTGAAGTACAAAACGCCTGAAGGATTAATCCGCAGTTATCCCTTTGAGAAAGAGTACCAGGTAACCCGTCCGGGTGTGACGATTTCCCCAACCAAGATGAATGTTTTCTACAGAGGTATTGCCAATCCCATTGATGTTTCTGTGCCGGGTATTGCCAAAGAAAACCTGCGTGTTGAGATGACCAACGGAAAGTTGACCCCTTCCTCCAGCGGGCAGTTAATGGTGTATCCTACGGAACTGGATGAGATGGGAAAGAAGACTACGGTGACGGTTTATGCCAGAATCGGAGGTGGGGAACGGCAGATGGGAGCCATGAATTTCAGGGTTAAACGGGTTCCTGATCCGGTGGCAAAAATTGCCAACTTGTCGGGCGGAAATATCAAAAAGGAGGACATTCTGATCGAAGATGGAATGTCGGCTGTGCTGGAGGACTTTGACTTTGAGCTGCGGTTTCAGGTGACCCAGTTTGATGTGTCGCTGACTGGCGCAGGAGGCTATGTCAATACCTGGAAATCGTCGGGGAACCGGTTCACAGCCGAGCAAAAATCCCAGTTCAAGAACCTCGCGGTGGGGAGCATCGTATATTTCGACAACATTAAAGCAAGGGGGGACGATGGCACCGAAAGGCCGCTGGCTCCCATCAGTTTTAAAATCAGATAAGAATGAAAAGAATTTTGTTTTCTTTCGTGTGGATAGCCTTGGCGCTGGCTGTTATGCCGGTTGGAAGTGCCGATGCGCAAATTATCAATGGTGCCTTTAAGCGCCAGGATGTGTACCAGAAAAAACCCATGCCCATTCCCTGGGTGCGTGAGGCCGATGTACTCTGGTCGCAAATGGTTTGGCGCATCATCGATGTGAGGGAAAAGATTAACCAGCCTCTTTATTTTCCGACGGTTCCCATTGAGGGGCTGAGTAACCTGGCTTCCCTTTTGCTGAAAGGGGTAGAGAGCGGACAGATCACAGCCTACGATGCCCGTAACGACGATGATTTCAAGACCCCCCTGACCATGGCTGAGGTGAAAGCTGCCTTTGGCGCTGAAACCGTGACTCGCGAAGTGCAGAATTTCGACACCGGCGAAATTGAAACCCGTACCATTGAGGGCGAAATCAGACTCGAGGAGATCAAACAGTTCATGATCAAGGAGGAATGGTATTTCGACAAACAGAATTCCCGCCTTCAGGTCCGGATTATCGGCATCTGTCCCATTCAGGAATTCTACCGTACCGATATGGAGAACAGTCCGCTCCAGCGAAGGAAAGTTTTCTGGGTATATTATCCCGAAGCCCGCAACCTGTTAGCCAACAACCATGTCTTCAATCCCTATAACGATGCACGGAGAATGACGTTCGATGATCTGTTTATCAAGCGGTATTTTAACAGTTATATCGTGCAAGAATCGAATGTGTTCAACAACCGCACCATCAGCCAGTACCTGAGTGGAAAAAATGCGATGCTCGAATCGAAACAGATTGAAGAAAAGATTTTCAATTACGAACAAGACCTGTGGGAATACTAAAAGGCCTGCTGGTCAGAAGGCCTTATGGGAATGCTCATAAGGCCTTTTTGTTCCTCCGTGAAATTTTAAGGTTGTTCCTGCGTTTAGACAATACGATTGATACCGGGTAATAATGAGTAAGAGTGTATGGATGGGTTTGCTTCTTTTACTGCTGGCGGCAGCATGTAAAAAGGGAGATATCTATACGGCCGACTCGATCCGGAACCGGGGAACCTGGTTTGAGCCTACTCCCTTCGGGATGGTTTATGTTCAGCGCAGTCATCTGCTTTTAGGACCCTCCGACGATGAAATGAATGACGACAGCCGGATGGTTTCGGTGTCGGTTGATGCATTCTGGATGGATGATACGGAGATCACCAACAATGAATATCGTCAGTTTACCGAGTGGGTCCGCGATTCTATTGCCCGCACCCTTTTGGGAAGCAGTGATCCTGATTTCCTGAAGACCGAAAATGTCAGGGGGGAACCTTTACCCCAGCCTGTGGTGAACTGGAGAACCCGGATAGATTGGAATAATCCGGATGTAAGGCTTGCCCTTGAGTCGATGTACATCCCTTCGGAAGAGCGATTCGCCGGCCTTCGTGAAATTGACACCCGCAAGCTGGTCTATGATTATTACTGGATCGATTATCGTCAGGCTGCCCGCAGAGCCAACAGTTATAATTATGAGACCCAACGGTATGAGGGAACGGTGATCAACAGCCGGGGTGAAGAAGAACCCATTGTCAACAGGAGTTCCTTCATCATGCATGAAACGGTTCCCGTTTATCCCGACACACTGTGCTGGATCCGTGATTTTTCCTACTCCTACAACGAGCCGTTGACCTATAAATATTTTTCCCATCCGGGATTTGCCGATTATCCGGTGATCGGAGTGAGTTGGGATCAGGCGCGTGATTTCTGCCACTGGCGGACCCGGTTGAAT
>CAZLDP010000385.1:0-3356 GCA_964558145.1 uncultured Prolixibacteraceae bacterium
GTACAACGTCCCCTGGCTACTGTGGTCATCGGCGGACTGGTGACTTCAACTATGCTGACCATGATTATCCTGCCCCTCTTCTATGCCCTTTTCGACCGTCCCGAAAAAATCCATAGCAAACGTAAAAAAACGCACCTTCCACCAATAGTCTCCTCCTTGTTGATTCCCCTGCTCCTTGTTTTCCTGGTGACAACGACTCCACCGTATGCAAATGCCGCCATGGCGTTCCCCTCTCCACAACGGGACCCGCAAGGTGCCGTGAAAAGTGGTATACTTACAGCCGACGAGGCAGTCCGCATCGCCCTGGAACGCCACCCTGGCGTGCAGGCAGCCGCCCTGAAGGTCCGACAGGCCTCTCTGATGGTCCCCGCAGGTTTTAATCCTGAAAAAACGGGTATTTACTACAACTACGACCAAAACAACATCGCAGAAAACGGCCTGCCCATCAAAGTGTGGGGCCTCCGTCAGAATTTCAGCTTCCCGACAGTTTATACCTCGCGGACTAAACTCCACAGATCATTTGCCGGCATCGAAGAAGCCCGTTATCAACTGGTAGTCAGGGAAACCGAAATGAATGTCCGCCAGAAATATGATGAGGTTTTGGTCCTTGCCCGGAAAGTCCGCCTCTTAAGGGAAATCGACAGCCTCTACCAAACCACGGCCGACAGGTCAGGCCTGAAATACAGGACAGGGGAGAGCAACCGCCTCGAAAAACTGATGGCTGACAGCCGGCAGATCAGAGCCCGGCAAGCCCTGGAAGCAGCCGAAAATAACCTCTCCTCGGCTAAAGAGGAGCTCTTTGCCCTCCTGAACACGCCCGAAGGTTTCTCCCTCCCCAGTGAGTTGCCCCTGCAGGCCTCGCTCAGGCAGGCTTCCGCAACCCTCCCGCCCGCAGCACAACTTTTCGACAGGGAAGACCACTCGGCCAGGGCTCAACTGCAACTGGAGAGAAATAACCTCCTCCCTGATATCGAACTTGAATATTTCCAGGGAACCAACCACAATCCCGGTTCCAAAATTTACCGGGGATTCACCGCAGGTGTGGCTCTTCCCCTTTGGTTCGGAGAGCAAAAAGCCAAAATCCGGTCTGCTCTCCTTAACACTGAACTCAACCAACTGAACCGAAAAAGCTGGTCCCTGGCTTATGAAGCCCGTGTGGCCCAGCTCCGACGTGACCTTACCCTCCTGGAGACCAGCCTACGCCAATACCAGGATAAAGGTAGGGAAACCGCCTCTGAACTTCGCAAAACAGCCTCCCTCAGCCTCGCCCACGGCGAAATCGACTTTTATCAGTACCTCATGGGCATCGAAAGCGCCACTGAAATGGAAAACGACTACCTTGACAGACTGCTCCGGCATAACCAGATCGTTCATGAATTGAATAATATTATTCCTTAAAACACAGAAAAATAATATGTTAACTATAATTACCGAAATGAAAGCTTCATTCCAGAACCCTCTTTTCCATCTCCTGATTCTTCTGTCGCTCGGGTTGATGGTTCTTATAGGATGCCCTTCCCGCCAGGGGGAAGAGAAAACACCTGATAGCCAGTCTGGAGGCGGGGAACTGCTTCAGTTTACCCCGGAGCAGATTGCTGCAAACGACCTGGTACTGGGAGAACCATTTATGCATACTTTTTCGGGGGTGGTGGAGGCTATGGGACAATTAGAGGCCCTTCCCCGAAACCGCACGGTCGTCAATGCCGTTACCGGAGGGCTGATCCGCGACCTGACCCTCCTTCCGGGTGACCGTGTCAGCCGCGGACAAATCCTCTTCCGGATCGAAAACCAGGAACTTCTGCAACTCCAGGAGGATTATCTCACCGCATCAGCCTCCCTGGTCTTCCTTAAAGATGAGTACGAACGTCAGCAGCTGCTGGCAGGGGAGAATGTCACCGCACGCAAGCAATTCCTCAAGGCCGAAAGCGACTATCTCAGCACGAAGGCACGCGTCACGGCCCTTGAAGCCCGCCTGAACCTCCTTCGCATCGATAGGGAACTCCTCCAGCAAGGCAAGCTGGCTGCCTCTGTGCCTGTCATTTAGCCTATCAGCGGCTTTGTGGCTTCGATCGAAAAAGAAAACGGTGTCTTTGTCTCCCCCGAAATCCCCATCCTGGAAATCGTTGAAACCTCCCCCCTGATGGTCACCCTCCAGGTCTTCGAAAAGGACATCCCCCTGGTAAGCGCCGGCCAGTCGGTTCGATTCAGGGTACCCGAAGTCTCTTCCGATACCCTGGAAGCCTCCGTGTTTACAACCGGCAAAGCCCTCAGCGACCTTCGCACGGTCACGGTACACGCCATGTTCACACCAGAAAAGAACACCACTTACCTCCCCGGCATGTTCGTCAGGGCCGCCATTATCACAGGAAGCCACAACTCCCTGGCCCTGCCCCAGGATGCCCTCATCTCCGGGGAAGCAGGAGAATTCGTCCTTGTCAAAAGTAATCCAGGCGAAGATCAATGGGTTCTCAAAAAAGTGAAGGTGGTCTCCGGAATGAAACAGGAAAACCTGGTGGAGATCCTCTCCGGGGAAGTGGCCCCGGGTGATAAAGTGGTGGTCAGCGGAGCCTTTAGCGTAACCCATTAAAAAACGACGATGAATGTTAAAATAGAAGCCTCATGGAAACGACTGCTGGAAGAGGAGTTTGAAAAACCCTATTTCGGAGAACTGATTCGTTTCGTCAAACAGGAATATGCTTCCCATAAGGTTTTCCCTCCGGGGAAACTTATATTTAATGCCTTTGACCGTTGTCCCTTTGACCGGGTGAAGGTTGTCATCCTGGGACAGGATCCTTACCACGGCCCCGGACAGGCACATGGTCTTTGTTTTTCGGTGCCCGACGGGATTCCCTTTCCACCTTCCCTTCAGAATATCTTCGCCGAAATCGAAAAAGACCTAGGGATTCTGGTACCTGCGGGCGGGAATTTGGAACGGTGGGCCAACCAGGGGGTTTTCCTTCTCAATGCAACCCTCACTGTGAGGGCCCACCAAGCCGGTTCCCATCAAAACAAAGGTTGGGAAACTTTCACCGACAGGGTCATTCACCTCCTGGCCGAACACCGCGAACACCTGGTCTTTATGCTCTGGGGAAGCTATGCCCAGCAAAAAGGGAGATTTATTGACAACTCGCGCCATTTGGTCCTCCAATCGGTTCACCCTTCACCCCTTTCAGCTTACCGCGGCTTCTTCGGAAACCGCCACTTCAGCCAGGCAAATGCTTATCTGGCAGCCCACAACCGGGAGTCCATCCAATGGTAATCGCACCGAGTACAGGGCCTCAGCTATCCACATAAATTCATCCAGCAATCTTTGGTAGTTTGGCGATATTCTCTTAACTTCCAGCGAAGAATACGGT
>CAZLDP010000386.1:0-3336 GCA_964558145.1 uncultured Prolixibacteraceae bacterium
ATTCGAGAACAATCTGTACGAAGCGTTCAGGGTTCTGGATCGCAACCGCCCTGTCTGGCTCGAAGATGAAAGTCATAACATCGGAGGGGTAAACCTGCCCATGGCTTTGTGGCAACTGATGCAGAAAAGCCCTACCTGGTTTATTCGCATCCCGCGGGAGGTACGGGCAGCCTGGCTGGTGAAAACTTACGCGCAATATGGCCCCGGGGTATTGCAGGAAGCCACGCAGCGGATTTCGCGCCGCCTTGGCAGTGAACAATGCGCCAAAGCGATGGAGCGGATCGCCGCCGGCCAGTACCTGGATGCAGCCCTTATCCTGCTGACTTATTACGACAAAAGCTACGAGAACGCACTTCATCTGCATCAACGTGGCAAAGTCGTAGAAATCACCTCCGAATCCGTCAATTCAATTCAAAATTCATTAAAAATCCTTCAGTATGAAAACCATAGAGCAGTCGATTAAACTTACCGGATTCAGCCATGGGGCAGGTTGCGGATGCAAGATCTCCCCGTCAGTTCTGGAAACCATCTTAAAAAGCGACGTTCCTTCACCTGTGGATCCCCGATTGCTTGTCGGCAATGAAAGCCGGGATGATGCCGCAGTCTACGACATGGGCGATGGCACCGCCCTGATCAGTACCACCGATTTTTTCATGCCCATTGTGGACGATCCGTTTACATTCGGGAAAATCGCAGCCGCTAATGCCATCAGCGACATTTATGCTATGGGTGGGAAGCCCCTGCTGGCTATCGCCATCCTGGGATGGCCCATTGCCAAAATTGAGGCGGGAATAGCCTCCCGCGTGGTGGAGGGGGGTCGCGACACCTGCCGCGAGGCAGGTATCGTCCTGGCAGGGGGGCACAGTATTGATTCCCCCGAACCCCTGTTCGGATTGGCTGTAACCGGGCAAGTCCCTATTGCTCAGCTTAAGAGAAATGATACCGCAGAAGAGGGATGCCTCCTTTTCCTGACCAAACCCCTTGGAGTGGGTATCCTGACCACCGCCCGGAAACAGGGCGTTCTCCAACCTGCCGATGAGCAGGAAGCGGTCCGATCCATGACTATCCTGAATTCCGTGGGAACAGACCTGGCCAAATGCCGTGGCGTCAAAGCGATGACCGATGTGACCGGCTTCGGCCTATTGGGTCATTTGTCGGAAATGTGCCGTGGCAGCCGCCTTTCTGCCACCCTTTATTACGATCAGATACCCCGGTTTGCATCGGCCGCCGCGTACATTTCATTGGGGTGCATCCCAGGAGGAACGCATCGGAACTGGGCAAGTTACGGACACCAGGTCAGTTTGGCCGTCAACGATTCCTCTAGGCTGCTGCTTTGCGATCCCCAAACCAACGGGGGACTCCTGGTGGCAGCGGATTCGGAAAGCGGGGAAGAAGTCGCCCGGCTGTTAGCCAGTCATGGACTGTACGCAGCAATCATAGGCAAAATGACCCCGCCCGGCTCCCATCTGATCACTGTGACCTGAACAAATGATCAAAAGAAGGTGGCGGCAATCAGCCTGTGATAAAATCGAGCATATTGACGGCAACAGATGCTCAGATTGGCGAACAAAAATGTGCTTTCCACGAAAAACTGAGATCGGCAAACAGCCCGGGCAGGGAAAACCGCAGCAGAATAAGCGTGACCAGTGTTCCGTTGCCGCTCTTCCGAAGGTCGGCGCCCATCAGAACCATCCGTTCACTCTTCCTGCTGGGGCAGCCCGATTCCTTTCTTGAGTCGTTTCGCATCTTTCAGGGCTTTATAAATGATCCACTCTATCTGTCCGTTGGTACTTCTAAACTCATCGGCAGCCCATCTTTCCACGGCGGCCATCATCTGGCTGTCGATCCGGAGGGCAAATGTCTTTTTCTTAGTCATGGCACTAGGCATCAGGTTGATCATACCCCATGGGAAGAAACCTCCCCCTTCATCATCTTCTCCATGGCATAGGATATGGCCTGAACCCTCCGTGTCCCGATCAACAGCTTCTTACCGTTGACCAGGTAAAGGGTCAGTCCCAGGTTGCCCGACACGTTATAGGCTTTCCCCTTTTTACCAAAGCCCTGCCTGACACCCCATCCTCCGTAATCGGCAATGGGATTGTATTTGCCGGCCTCAAAACGCAGGATCTCCTCACGGGAAATCCTTTTCCATTTCCTGAAAAAGGGAAAAAACCGGAAAGCCACATCTACGGACGTGATCTCTGTTTCGAGGCGCGCAAGTGCGAAAAGGATCACCAGACCCCCCATCAGCAGGGTGACCGCGAGGGTGGTCACCAGCAGGATAGTGTCGCCGGCAGGATTATTGCCCCAGGGAACCCCGGTGGTCAACTGCGACCACGTGCCATACCAGAGAGGGAGTACCGACACGGCAAAAGCCCCTATGAGAATAAGCCAAAGCCACCACACCGTAAACCGCTGCACCTCCCTGAACAATATCTTATTTACTGACATCTTATTTCTATTTTAAATTAATTCAGCATGTCGCCCCCAGACGTACTTTTAAGAACGGGAAACGCCCGTGGGTGGTTACCCGTCAGAGAATGAAACCAGCCTCTTGTCAATAGATGGTTCCCGTATTGACAATCGGAGTAGTCTCCTTGTCACCACAAAGCACCACCATCAGGTTGCTGACCATGGAAGCTTTTTTATCTTCATCGAGTTGAACGATATCTTTTTTGCCCAGCTCTTCCAACGCCATTTCCACCATGCTCACTGCGCCTTCCACAATTTTAAAACGGGCTGCCACAATGGCTGCAGCCTGCTGCCGTTTCAACATCGCCTGGGCAATTTCCTGCGCGTAGGCTAAATAGTTGATCCGGGCCTCCATCACTTCCACCCCGGCAATCTGAAGACGCTCACCCAACTCCTTCTCTAATTGTTCATTCACCTCCTCTCCCCCACTCCGGAGGGTCACCACCGCATCGTGGTCTTCAAAATTGTCGTAGGGATACATGCCGGCCAGTTTGCGGATAGCCGCTTCGGTTTGGATATTCACAAAGTGCTCGTAATCATCAACCTGGAATGCAGCGCTGAAAGTCTCCTGGACTCTCCAAACCAATACCACCCCGATCATGATCGGATTCCCGATCTTGTCGTTCACCTTCAAAGGTTCAGAATCAAAATTCCTTGCCCTCAGTGATATTTTCCGCCGGGTAAAGAATGGATTAACCCAATAAAAACCATTCTCCTTGATACTTCCCTTGTAGGCGCCAAAGAGAACCAGCACACAACTTTCGTTGGGATTGACAATCTGAAGCCCGATTGCAAGAAAGATGAACAATATCAACAGCACCACAACGGGGAAAATAAACCCACGGGTGAAGCACAACACTATGG
>CAZLDP010000387.1:0-3331 GCA_964558145.1 uncultured Prolixibacteraceae bacterium
GGTTTATAGCGATCCCCAGAATCCCAAGCGCAATATCAGCGTGGGGATCAGCGATGACGAACGCTTTATGTTCCTGGTTCAAACCGAATCAACGAGCGGTAATTCATTGTCTTTCAAGGAGATGAAGCAGAAAGAGGGTCCCTTTATTCCCCTGATGACCTCCTTTGACTACGATTTCAGCGTCATCGACAACTTAGGCGACCAGCTTTACGTGATTACCAATTATAAAGCGCCCCGCTATCGTCTTCTGAAAATTGACGCCCAAAAACCGCAGGAAGAATTTTGGACCGAACTGATTCCCGAAAAGGAGTATGTACTCACCTCAGCTTCCTTAGCTGGCGGCAAGCTGGTATTGAACTACCTCAGGGATGCCTTCACCCACATCGAAATCTGCAATTATGACGGAACTCCCGACTATGAGTTTCCGCTTCCGGGTATTGGCACCTCGGGAGGCCCACGCAGCGACAAGGATGATCCGGAAGCTTTTTACACCTTTACTTCCTACAACACTCCCGGGGAAGTATACCGCTACGACTTCACTACCCGCGAATCATCGCTTTATTACCGTCCCGAAGTGAAATTTAACCCCGACGACTTTCAGGTTGACCAGTTCTTTTACCCCAGCAAGGACGGGACTAAAGTGCCGATGTTTCTCTTTTACCGGAAAGGAATGGAAAAAAACGGGAACAACCCCACTCTGCTTTACGGGTATGGCGGTTTCAACATCAGCCAGGTACCCGGATTCTCGGTACAGCGGCTTTTCTTTGTAGAGAAGGGAGGAATTTTAGCCGTGGCCAATCTCCGGGGAGGAGGAGAATACGGGGAAGAATGGCACAAAGCGGGAACCAAATTGCAGAAGCAAAATGTATTTGACGATTTCATCGCAGCGGGAGAATTCCTGGTCAGAGAAAAATATACAAATCCTTCGAAACTGGCCATCCAGGGTGGTTCCAACGGGGGACTCCTGGTAGGAGCCGTTGCCAACCAGCGTCCCGACCTCTTCCGGGTTGCCCTTCCCGCCGTGGGGGTAATGGATATGCTCCGCTACCATAAATTCACCATTGGCTGGGCATGGGCTACCGATTACGGTACCAGTGAAGAGAGCGAAGAGATGTTCAGGTATTTGCTGGCCTATTCACCCTATCACAGCATCAAGCCCGGAATCAAGTACCCGGCTACACTGGTCACCACAGCCGATCACGACGACAGGGTGGTGCCTGCCCACTCCTTCAAGTTCATTTCTAGGCTTCAGGAGTACAATAAGGGAAAACTGCCTGTACTGATCCGCATTGAAACCAAAGCCGGCCACGGGGCAGGAAAACCCACTGCAAAGGTAATCGACGAATATACCGATATCTTCGCCTTTACATTTTATCACCTGGGAATGAAACCCTGAATCGGCCCTTTGTACAATGGTGGAGATAGTCGGGACCTACCGGTCAATATGGATGGAAGTTGAATGATTGATAATGGATTTGAGATTTCTGGTTATTGAAGGAAACATCGGGGCAGGGAAAACCTCTTTTGCCACCATGTTGAGCAACGAGCTGAACGCAAAGCTTGTTCTGGAACAATTTGCCGACAATCCCTTCCTCCCTAAGTTCTATGCCGATCAGGAAAGGTATTCATTTCCCCTGGAACTCTCCTTTCTGGCCGACCGATACAACCAGATCAAGAAGGAAGTGTTGCAGCCCGAACTGTTCCATTCGATGCTGATTTCCGATTATTATTTCACCAAATCGGCTATTTTCTCACGGAACACCCTGCAGGCGGATGAATACCGCCTTTTCAGAAAGTTGTTCAACATTGTGTTTGAATCGCTGCCCAAGCCCGATCTGTATGTTTACCTTTACCTCGATATACCCCATCTGATGAATAACATCCAGAAAAGGGGAAGATCGTATGAACAGCAGATGGATCCGGCTTACCTGGAAAAAATCCAGGCGGGGTATTTCGACTACTTCAGGGAGGTCACCCAATTTCCGGTTCTGATCATCGACACCAACCGGATTGATTTTGTGAACCGGCCCGGAGATTATGAACTATTAAAAAACGTGATTTTTAACAACGATTATAAACCGGGAATCACCCGGATGATTCTTCCCTGAAAAAGGGAAATTTCCTTTGAAAATTCACTTTAGATTCTATTTTTGCAAATTATCAATTTCGAAATCAATTCAATAATGAAGACACAGCTTAGAGCTATTTTGGGGATCACATCCGTCATGATCCTGTTATCGGGATGTGCCAGTTTGGAAAAAATGCAAAAAGGTGCGGCAGGAATCCGCTATAAGGTTACCCCGGAAATTTTGGAGACGCACGGAGGAAGGGTCGATGTGGCTATCAACGGCATACTTCCCGGCCAGTTTTTTGATAAAAAGGCCCGGGTGGCAGTTACCCCGGTACTGCAATATGCCGGTGGAGAAACCGTACTTCCCCTGATTACCCTGCAGGGAGAAAAGGTTAAAGACAACAACAAGGCGATTTCATATAATGCGGGTGGAAATTTCAGTTATAAACAAACTTTCCCCTACAAGGAAGAGATGAGAAAATCGGAGCTTGTCATCAGAATGCAGGCAACCAAAGGAAAGCAGCAGGTCGATTTTAAGCCGGTTCCCATTGCCCGTGGGATACTAGCCACCCACACGCTAATGGCAGTGAATCCAAAGGCCATTACGGGGATTGTCCGTGAAGCCAACCTTACCGGCAAATATGATCCGGCGATTGATGCCTTTCAGCGGATAGTTCCCGATGAAATGATTGCCGACATCTATTACCTGATCAACAGCGCCACTCTCCGTACGGAAGAGGCAAATGCCGACGATGTAAAGCAATTTCTTGATTATACCAAAGATGCCCACTACGACAATAATAAACAACTGAAGAAAGTGGAAGTATCAGCATACGCGTCTCCCGACGGAACGCTTGACCTGAACACTGAACTGGCATCGCGGCGCGAAAAAGTTTCCACAGCCTTCGTGGAAGAGGAGATGAAAAAAGCAAAGGTGGAAGCCAATCTCAGAACCAGGTACACGCCCGAAGATTGGGAAGGATTCAAGGAAATGCTTGAAAAATCGGATATCCAGGATAAAGATCTCATCCTTCGTGTACTTTCGATGTATACCGATCCGGAAGTGCGTGAAAGGGAAATTAAAAACCTCTCCTCGGCATTTACCCAAGTAGCCGACATTGTGCTTCCCAAGCTGAGGAGGGCTAAATTGCTGACCAGTGTCAACATTATCGGCAAAACCGACGATGAAATCATTGCTATTGCCACCTCACGCCCCGAATCACTCAATCAGGCAGAGCTTTTGCATGCCGCTTCGCTTAC
>CAZLDP010000388.1:0-3319 GCA_964558145.1 uncultured Prolixibacteraceae bacterium
TCAACGCCCTCTAACAAGCTCATCCTTTTTACCGCGCCCAATCCTCTATTACCTATACCAATGTATCCCACTCTAAGAATATCTATCTTAGGAGCGGCGTAACCACACATGTTAAAATGTTGTTTGCCTTTTTTGCCGGAAATGTCCCATATAATTGGTCCATCTGATTTAGCTGTATCTTCACTACATGCAGCGATACCTCCTGTCATTGCTAAACTACTGGTTATTCCAACAGTTTTTAAAAAATTTCTACGATTTGTTTTCATACGATTATTCCCCATTAAAGTGAATGATATTGTCTCAAAAAGTATAAAGTGTACCTCTCAAAGATCTCTTCAACAAAAATAAATTCAAAAAACGTTAAATTGCCCCAACGGTAATGCATCATGCCAATTAAAAACGGGCAAAAACCACGGGGCATGGGTTAATTTTTCAAGAAACTATCGATAAAACGGTATGCCTCTTCCCTGGCTTCGGGTGGGAAGTCGTGTCCGGCATCGGGACAAGAGAGCACCACGTTACCCGGGGCGCCCATAAAGCGATACACTTGCTTCACGCGGCTAATCCCTTTTCTTACGCCCTCTATCGAGAAATTCATATCGCGAATGGGGGAGCTGGAAAAGAAAGGTCTGGGAGCCAACGATGCGATGATCTCATCGAAGTCGAAGGGAATTTTCCCCGGATCCAGGTCATACTTATCCCTGATGAAAGGCATGTACCTCTCTTGCGCCCAGGGTCCTAGGCGCTCACCGTAATCAGTGGTGGTTCGTTCTCCCGCGTTGTAATAGTCCATCAAGGTCCACCCGCAACTGGTGACGATTACTTGCAAACGGGGGTCGAAAGCGGCGACGAAAATCGCGTTGTGCCCTCCCAGGGAGTGCCCTATCACACCTATCTTCTCTCCGTCCACGTATGGGAGCTTCTGAAGCAGGTCCACGCAGGCGATATGGTTAAAGATCCCCAGCATGGTGCCCGAGTCGTACCGGTCGCTTGCAAAATCATGTTCTTTCAACTCACCCATGCTCGGGTAATCGGGTGATATCACCACGTACCCCCTCTCGGCCAGCTCTTTCGCATACGCCATGTTCGCCTTACCCGTGCTCCCATCGCTTATCTTCTTTCCCCCGTTGCCCGTCTCGTGCAACGCCAGCATGGCCGGGCACCGCTTGGCGCTCCCCTTTGGGCGGTACAAGTACGCGTAGATCGTCTCCCCGGGGGAAGCCTGGAAGTTGACACTGTAGCGGGTATAACCGGGGAACTCCTCTGTTTGGGTGTAATTCACTTTAAAGTTCCGTTTGCCTCGTGGGAGGGGGCCCATCACCTCCTGCATGTTTTTCAACACCTCTTCCCGCTTCCTGTTCCATTCTATCGCCGTGGTTACGGGTAAACGTTCGCCCCTCGATCCGGTGTAGGTGAGCAGATCGTATTCCTCGTCGTGGGCCTCCATGCTCCGGCTTAACAGGGAGCGGATGTTCTGCATGATCACCTCCTCCGACTCCCCCGTCACCGGGCTAATTTGAACCCCGTATCCTCCCTCGTTATACGCCTCCTTGTGACCGATGTAAGATGTGCCGTATTCGCCGTAATCCGCCATGGCCACGAAATGGTCGGGAGCCATCTTCTTGGCAGCTAATTGGTACTCCACGAAGAGCTCTCCCGGCATGAACAACACGCGTCCGTTACCCACCCGTAAGCACGCGGTCTCGATACCCTTTCCGGCCACTCTTCGTTTATACCAAGCGAGACGGTTTGCCGGCAAACGGTTACTGTCCCTTAGTATCTCCTTTTCAAATCCGGTCATTTTTTCTTCCTCGTAAGGAAGGAACAGGTACCCGGTGTTCCAGCCCAAGTCCTTGGAGCGGACATCGTACCTTTTCGTGTCTCGCCACGCGCGTTCCATCCCGTCGGCCAACCTCTCTGCCAAATGAAGGCGGATCACGTGACTCCCGTCGTTATACTTCCCTGCCGTCACATTCCCACCCGCCCCGTTGAAGTAAACTTGCAGCGCTTCGGGAACGGCAAGCTGGCGCATGTAACGGGCTATCCCCGGGAAGTCGGGATGGGTTGTTTTCATGAGGTAATAGCTTTGGGGGTGGCAGGCGTAAAAGTTCAACGCGGCCAGGGGGGTATCGTTTTCCCAGAAGCTCACGATGGAGAGCTCGGGATCGATCAACCCCTCCGGCATGGCACGCAGGAGTGGATTCTTGCAAGAGGAGAAGCGTATGGACAACACGCGGCCATCTTTCTTGTTGATCCTCCGGTTAGAGGCCACCTCAAACACCTCGGCGCTCCCCAGGCCCACGTGCGTGACCCTCTTGACCCGTTGAAGCGACTGACGAATAGCCACCTGTAACCGCCGGATCACCTCCCTGTCGAATGTGCCTTCGAAACTGCCGGGCGGGAGGTTATAGTCCATCATCATCCGTTCCGCCGTGAAGTCGCTTACCGGGGCATCATGCTGGTGAACTGTGTGTACCACCACCCGGTTGGGAATGGTGCCGGCCGCTTCGGCCAACGCCTCCTTGAAAGCATCTTGCGACTCGTTGGAGATCCCGATCCAATCGATCGCGCACAACACGATGGGCTCGGCGTCACCCAAAAGGACAACCCCCCTGGCCCTAAGCGACAGCTCCCCAGAGTTCTCCATCACCTGGTACCTGAGTTTACTGCCCACCGGGGGAGTGGCATCCACATCAAAAACGGCAATACCTATTTCTCCGGTTTTCGCTATTTCACTGCTTTTTCCCGAGACCGCTTGCGCCTGAACGCGGGGAGGCGCCACCAACAGAAACAGCAAGGGGATAATCCCAAAACGTTTCATTTTTAACATGAATACATTAAACTTTAACGTGGGTGCGATTCCCTATTTTTATTGTAACCACATTTCATCAAAGATCGCCATATCGAGGTCGCTGGTCATCGGCCGGACGTCGCGATAGTGGCTGATTCCCAGTAGTATTCGCCCATCATCAAGTTGGATGATCCCATGATTACTGAGTTGATTGGAGCCGGTTTCATTGGCGATGACCTTGGGGTTGCCCCAGCTTCGGCCGCTGTCACGGGAAATGACTGCCGACAGCGGATACCGTGGCTGTTGGGTCGTGGAGGAAACGTTATTCCACACCACGAGCAGGTTGCCGCTTTGCAACTTGATCATTCGCGCCATGGATTCAGGCGCGGTTAGCGGTGAAGGAACTGACTTACTCCAGGTCTCACCGCCATCCTCCGAGGAGGTCTGATAGAGATAGCCTCCTGTGGTACGGAAAAGGCAAAAAAGGCGGTCAGGTTCAGTCTCGACAATCTGTAATTCCATCACTCC